>DAOVHT010000061.1 GCA_030671745.1 Candidatus Nanohaloarchaea archaeon | reverse complement strand
GGATAGAACTGCAGTCGTTATGGATTGAGGCATTGAGGATATACCACCCGTCAAAATGCAGGATCATGAGTGAGGCGCTTGACGTATATTTCTGGGATAACAGGTCCAAATTCTTAAAAGACAGTCTTCGGGATGATGCGGGCAAAAGCGCAAATGTATTGATGCCAATATTCTTTGACCTGATCCGCGAGATAAAAAGAGATACTGTCCTTAAGAAGATCAGGCAGGAGTTCGTGAGTGCGCACGGGGTCAGGACACGAGGTATCTTCGACCCGGATTTCAAGGCAGGGACTGCACATTCCGGTGGTGCACGGTCTTTTGCGACAGGCATTGCGGCATGCTCATACCTTAAGAGTCCTGATACTGCAACAGGTCTTAAACTTATCCAGATACTTTCAAGGCAGATGTTCAACTATGAACTGGGAGTATTTGAGAAGAGTATCAATTCTGCTGACGGGACTCCGTTGAGCGATCTGAATTCGTATGGCACGTCATCACTTTTTGTGCATGCTGTCGATTCGGGAATATTCGGGATAAAGGCGGACCTGCATCTGGATGAACTTACGATTGCACCTAAATTTATTCTTGGTTGGGCTGAATATGAAAGGTTCGGCAAACGGATCGGAGACCATGTGATGCATGTCAAGATTGACAGAAGCCATGAAAAGTTTGTAGACATAATCGTTAATTTTGATGCGCGACCGGGATTGAAGGTCAAGATCTTGTTGCCGGATGATGTTGAAAGGATGGAGATAAACAAGGTCAAGTATGAGGGTAATTGCGTCACAATCCACCCCGGGAAAAATAATCGGATCTGGGCGTATTATAAGAAAGGTTGAGGTATGTTGCTCAAATAGACAGGTTTTATTATGAAAAATAAAGTATCTGAACTGTTGAGGACCAGCAAGGAGGTCATAAAAGACTGTTCTTTTGAAAATGGTGCAATTGTCGCTTCAAATTCCACAAGACCATATTTCCCTAAAGAAGCGAATAACTATAAGCTTGTCTGGCCAAGAGATGCAGCGTACACATCCATTGCGGCAGACATGCTCGGATTGGACATCTCTGAAAAATTTTTTGAGTGGTGCATGAAAGTTGAAGGCTGGGAAGAGACAGGTCTGTTCTACCAGAATTATTTTATTGACGGCAGAAAAAATTCAGATAATTTTCAACCTGACCAGACCGGAAGTGTTCTGATAGCCATACATGAACATTATAAAGATAACAAGGATGACTGCTATAGATTTGAGAGGCTCATCAGGAACTCGGCAGAGGGTCTATGCAACATATGGGACAAGGATCATTTTAATGTATTGACACAGAACCTATGGGAAGACAGGTTCTGCTTTCCTGACCTCAACGGTAATTTCACATATTCTTTAGCTATGTGCCATAAAGGTCTGTCTTTAGCAAATGAGCTTATCCCTGATCAAAGATGGTCAAGGATTTCAGATGAGATGAAGAGTCTTCTGTTGAAACATTTCAAGAAACATTTCTATTGCGCTTTCGGAAAGATAGAAGATAAAAGCATGGATGCATCATTGCTGGGTCTTGTATGGCCCTCCAAGATATTAAATGCTGATGATGTAAAGATTAAAAGGACTATGGATCTTATCGGGAAAAAACTAATAAAAAATCATGGCATCTACAGGTATGAGAATGACGAATATGACGGTTGGATGTACAATGGACATATCCACAGAAAAAAAGGCGCAGGCTACTGGCCACTCCTTAATTTCTGGATGACCATATATTATCAGGAACTCGGCAACAAAGAGAAAGCATTGAAATATTACAATAAGGTCCTTCATGACCTGAAATACAGAAAATTCATCCCAGAACAGATCTTCGATAATGATGTTCAAGTGGCCGTATCGCCTCTCTGCTGGGCACATTCCATGTTTGTCATAGCGTCCAAGAAGTTTGGATATCTGTAGGTTGAGAATGGTATCGGTTGCCATTAGAAATTCTTGTATCTATGTTCTTTTCTTTGCACTGATGTTTTTGGGAAGCGCAGGTGATAACTTATAGCGGTGTGTTATGTTCTTTTTGTGAAGCAAAAATTTAAGCCAATGATGAAAAAAGTCTGTAGCCCACTTAAACAAAAAGATTTAAATAGTTAATGTTATATATATTTAACATAAAGTTATAATTATCTAACTTTTGGATGTGCATTAAATGAATTGGACAGGACACGAATGGCTCATATTTGGAATGATCTGCGGAACAATCCTCGGAATTATCGTGAATCGGGAGGGCTGGTTGAGATTTGCAAAAATTGTGATGGGCAAGGAAACAGATATTGTAACTGATGAAAGGACTGAAAAAGTTGCAGGCAAGGCAGCCACAAAGACAATTGTCGTGATAATGGTGACAATAGCCATAATACTTTTCGGTGATGTCCTTAACCTGTTTGTGATAGAAACAAAAGATGCACTCAGCATAGTATTTTTTAGCCTGTTCATCCCGATGATTGTATTATTGAGATATTATGAATCAAAAGAAGTATAGGTGATGTTGGATGAAAATAAGAAAAGATAAAAATATTCTGCAATTTTTTGCGATGAGTCTGGTGATGATATTGTCTGGTGTGCTCATGATTGCATTCTTTCAGGCAAGACAAGTGCAGATGTTTGGAGCAGGCATAATCCTTGGTGGATTGATGTTAGCATTGATGGGCCTATATGTATCTACTAAGCCTAAAGACCATTTCCTAAAGGATGAGCGGTCTGTAAGAATAAATGAAAAAGCAGGTTATCATGCATTCGGGATAACTATCATGATGATAAGTCTGATCCAAACGATCAATATATTCTGGAAAATAAACATATTATTTAAAGAGGTCGCACCTATCATTTTTATAGTCGGAATGTATTCGTGGTTTGCACTCAGATGGCACTATAATAAAAGAAGTGAAATTTAGATGAGGACCAGAATCAAGGAACTTCGGGCAAGATACAACCTTACGCAGGAAGCGCTTGCATTAAAGGTCGGAGTCAGAAGGGAAACAATCGTATTTCTTGAAAAAGGGAAATACAATCCCTCTTTAAAATTAGCCCATGATATCGCCAGAGTCTTGAAGATAAGAATTGATGAATTATTTATCTTTGATGATGATTAGATCTTTTATAATATAAATATGTTAATGTCTTTGATTTGAGATCTGTCTATTCAATGCATTTTTGTGGCATTTATAAATGCATCTTCCAGCGATAATGAATTTTCTATCAATTTGAAAACATGTCCATTGTTTTCAACAATAAGTTTATTGATTTCTGGTTTTACATCTTTTTTTGAATTGACAAATACATCTATAACATTTTCTGATTTCAATTCTGTTTTGACTACAAACTTCAAATTTCTGATTATGTTTATGATTTTAGGATTAAGATTATAGATGCCAATAGTTATAACTCCGTTAGATTCAAGATGACGGATATTTTCTATTTTGTCTTCAGCAATTATTTTTCCATCATTTATTATTCCTACTCTGTTGCATATCCCCTGCAGTTCTAAAAGATTATGTGATGAGATGAATATTGTCATGTCTCTCTTATTATATTCATTAAGCAACTCCCTTATTTGCTTGATTCCAACAGGGTCGAGTCCGTTTGTGGGTTCATCAAGGATAAGTATCTTTGGTTCTTTTAAAAGAGCCTGCGCAATTCCAAGACGTTTTTTCATACCATGTGAGAAATGACCTATGTTTTCATGCATTGCATCTTTCAGACCAACCTTATTCAGCAATGTAATTGATTGCTCTGTTGCATCTTTTTTATTCAGGTCTTTTAATCGTCCATAATATTGCATATGGCTCAATGCACTTCGGTTATCATAAAAATCAGAATCCTGGGGGACAAGCCCTATGATTTTCTTTATGTTTTCGGATTCATTGCCCATATCCATGCAGTCTATGATTATCTTCCCATCTGAAGGTATCAAAAGACCCGACAAGAGTTTGATTGTTGTTGTTTTACCTGCGCCGTTCTGCCCAAGGAATCCGTAGATATCTCCTCTTTCCACATTTAATGTAACATCCTTGAGGACAGATTTCGACCCATATTTTTTATACAGGCTCTTTGTTGAGATGATGCTTGAAATTATAGATCCCTCCTTTTGATGGCAATTGAAGTCAATGACAGAAACACAGAATTATAGATAATCATAAAAAATATATTTTTAAATAACTCAATAAATTCAAATTTATGTGTCGACCCACTAAATAGACCAATATTGCTTATTCCGTAAAAATAAGGTGTAAGATATTTTAGAAAATTGTCATTTCCTTTAAAAAGCGCAAATATCAGAATGCCTAAAAAAACACCAGACATGATAAGGGCTGTTTTGTTTTCAGGTGAGAGTGTTGAAATAAACAGGAAACCGCTTATAAAACAATTTAGGTAGAGACTTGAAATCACCACGAAAAGAATTAGTTTCCCTAATTCAAATGCGTTATTGAAAATAAAGAGATTGTATAGCGAACCAATTACTGCAACAATAAACACTGCGACCGTAAATACAGAAGACAGAGCCAAAAATTTACCAAGTATAAACGAAGTCCTGTCTATTTTTGAGATGATGTATCTTATTGAGCCGGTTTGTATTTCATTGCAGATAAAGTCATAAGATGCAATTAAAGTCATTAATGGTCCCAAAATAAGAACGACTATATATAATATCAGATAATGCGGTGCATTTATATTATTCATGAAAGGTAACAAAGATATTATTGAATTGCTGTAATGTATCATCATCCAAGAAAGAAAGATAAAAATACCTCCTACAGTCAGTAAGTATTTGCTTTTTGAGCCATTAAACATTTCGTCTTCTGCAACAACTATTATTTTTTGGAGGTTCATATGATTCACTTATTTTTCTTTTCTTAAATTATAGACAACAAACGCACTAAATGCCCCTATAATCAAAAAGAAAATTATCTCGATTATTACTGCGCCCACAAATAGTCCTAAAATTGCTTTATTTTCATATCCAAATATCATCTTCATATCCTGGTCAAAGAATGCTGTTATTGTCCAGCGAATCATGTTGTATGCCAATACAGAGATTATTGTATATTTTATAGGACTATTGTCTGCTTGTCTTGCAACAATTGCCCCTACAATGATTGCAGCGATGATTCCACCATACCATTCAAGATCAAAATAATTAAAAGTTATAACTATTATTAATCCTGTTACTATTCCTATTGACAATAATTTTTTTGTGTTCATGATTACACCTAAATTAATCTTTTCGGAAAAACCCAAAAACACCAATCGATAAACCTACTATTACTAATAAAAACTCTATTCCGCCCAAATTGGTTTTGGGTCTAGAATCATAAAGCCACCCAATAGCATTACCATTATTCCTAAAATCATTGTCTTGATCGGTCTATCATTCATTTTTCATTGCCTCCGTTCCAGGTCATATAATATTTATCTGTTAAAGTATATAAAAACGTTTTGAAAACGATTGAATATGACATATGAGCATAACTGATGGGATTCAGTCCAATCTGCATAGATAAACCTGCAAGGTTTCGGAATCTCTTAATTCCTTGTCATATTCCCGAAGGATTTATGGTCTCTGAAAAATTACAAAATATATGGAAATTTTAGTGGATATGATACCGACTGACACAAAATAACATAGACCAATACAGACCTTATGCCATCTTATAATCGCATTCCATGCGCAGTTTTATTACAAGATTACCTTTTATAAACTTTATTGCATAAAGAGTGGTATGATAATCATGTTTGGTGAAAAGAACAGATGAGAATATATTTAGCAAGTCAATCGTTTTACCCGTATATCTGCGGTGTCTCTACGCATCTTATAAATCTTGAAAAAGAAATGGTGAAAAAAGGCAATGAAGTTGTCGGAGTTCATCTGAGGCATGCAGGAGAGCCAAGTGCAGATGAAAACCTGAAAAAATTTGCAGAGCATGTGACAAAACGACCAGCAACAGAAGGTGTGCGCGAAATAATAGACCAGATCGATAGATGAAAACATCAAATTTATTAAACTGCACTTCTCATTATCTCTTGATGGATATTAACGATAAAGTATATGGATTGACAACTATTGATGAACCTGTATTGGTCGAACTGATCAAATCTAAACCGCTCCAGAGACTCAATGGGATACATCAGTTGGGCGCTTCACAGTATGCAATTCGCGGTGAAAGTGTAACAAGATACGATCACTCGGTAGGCGTGAT
>DAOVHT010000073.1 GCA_030671745.1 Candidatus Nanohaloarchaea archaeon | reverse complement strand
ATTTGTATCTTCAGAGCATCTTGGGTTTCTTGTTGATTTTGTTAACATGAAGATGGAAGGGAATCTTGAGAAGCTGAAGATGCTTGAGAAAATAGTCTGAGTTCTTGTTTTATTCTAAGAATTTCTGAGTTTCATAGTTTCAGTAAACTATATGTATAGTTTCAATCATTATTTAGATATAACGTAAGAGTTTTGGAATTTAATGAAATTTGGGGCGACAACAATGGATAAAGATATGAGAAAATGGGCTTTGGCAATATGCAGTGTTTTTTTGGTTGTAGGTATGCTTGGTAGTTTAGCGACGGCTACTGTTGATAAAGTAAATATATGGATTGATCCCAGTACGATTAGTCTGAATTCTAATGTTGAAAGCAATGCAGAGAATGATGTTATGGTGACTTTAGGTCGTAATTTAAACGGAATGAGGATAATTGAATCAGATATACAATTTATGATTGAGGGTGAAGTTGTTGCTGAGGCACAAAGTGCTCGTGTGACACGAACTGGTCTAGTTCAGGCATATTTTGACAAGGCAGAGATACAGCAATATGCAATAGATGAGGGTCTTAAGGGTGATGTTGATGTAACTGTCAGCGGTTCTTGTACATTTAAACCAATTGGTGGCAGCTCATTAGGTACTATGACGTTTACAGGAGATAGTACAGTCTTTTTTAGGTAATTGAATTTACCTAACTTTTTTTATTTTTACATTCAGAGGTTAAAATATGAAAAAAATAGTTTTGTTAATTGGTGTGGTGCTTTTAGTTGCACTTAGCGGTTGTGTTTCTGATCATGAGCATGATGATGAACATGAACATTCAGTGGAAATTGAAGGGTCAGATATGAAATTCTTGACTGTTCAGGAAGTCGCTGACCTCTGGGAAATTGATGCAGAAATTCTCTTGTTAAGGATAGTTGCTGAGTTTGATCTTAAAGGAACGTATACTGTAGATACTGTTATGGAAGATATGCGGATGGAGTATGCGTTTTCGCCTGCACTGATTAAAGATATGGCTGAAGAGATCAAGGCAGGAATTTAAGATTTAATGGTTGACGATTGAGATGGACAAAATTAAACTGAACTTCTGGATTGATGTCGGATTAGCGATATCTTTCTTTATCTGTTTTTTTACAGGGTTGATCAAATGGCCGGGACTGGTAAAGATAATTGGTGTGTCAGCCTATAAGGTGTTACATGTAAAAAACATATCAGTGCTGCATGACTGGAGCGGTCTTATCATGGGCCTGCTTGTTATAGTTCACCTGGTCCTGCACTGGAAATGGATTGTCTGTGCCACGAAAAAGGTTTTTAGTGGTGAGAAAAAGTAGGAGGAGTATGGGACTGTTAAGTGCTTGTTATAAGAAGTGTGAAATGTTTCTTTTTTAAAATAGAAACAAGGTTTCTACAGAGCCTAAAAATCAAAACATTTATAAACTTTGTTTACTTTTATATTCATATGGTTACTAAAGTAAACAATACTGATCTGAAGATTCTAAGCCTGTTCACAAAAGGCTATGATAAAGAGTATTATATCCGGGAAGTTGAAAAGCTTCTTGATGTGAGCTCAAGAACCGCTTTTGTAACGTTGGCTAAGCTTGAAAAGGAAGGGGTTCTAGAATCACAGACCAAAGGCAAGATTAAGATTTATGCTATAAGAAAATCAACTCTTTCAAGAGAATTCCTTCTTTTAACAGAACAGTATAAGAAAATACAGTTTCTGGAAGATAATCATTTAATCAAAGAAGTGCTTGAAAAAGCAGATGAATGCATGCAAGGAATAGTTTTAATCTTTGGCAGTTATGCTAAAGGAATACAAAAAGACGATTCTGACCTTGATATGTTTATTGTAGGAAAGTTTGATGAAGCCAAGATCAAGGATATTGGTAAGAAGTACGGAATTGATATAAATATAAAGAGTTATCCTATGAAGATTTTTGAGAAAGAAATACATGATGATATTCTGTTAAAAGAGATTATAGGAAATCATATTTTAATAAAAGATGCAGAAGGATTTGTCAGGAGGGTTGCGAAATGGACCAGATAAAATGGTGTATGCAGCAAAAGAAAGGTATTGAGCTTGTTGAACCAAACGATAATCTTAGAGATGCTTATCTAATAAAAGCAGAGGAAGCTTTAGACACATTAAGAACTTCAAAAAGCAGAGACTGGCAATTGACTACTGCATATTATACTATTTATCATGGAATCTATTCTTTGCTTATGAAAATAGGAATAAAATGCGAGATTCATTCATGCACTATCGAATTTACAAAAAGATTTTTAAAAGGGCACTTTTCTACTGAAGATTTTGAGTTAATTGATAAAGCTTTTTCTGCTAGAATAGATTCGCAGTATTATGTTAACCGAAAAGTGCCAAACCAGAACTACGAGTTTATTATGAAGAGAACACCCGCATTCCTTGTCAAGTGCAAAAATGTTCTGCTTGAACAAAAAGAGATTGAAGATATCAGAAGTCTTCTTTGAGATAAACTGAGCAGGTTTATTATTTCATTGAATCTTAACACAAATATTATTTTCTTTTACACAGGAAAAATCTATCTCTTCAGAAAATTCAGGAGTGCATTCACCGGTTGTTATTTTTAAACCTAAATCTGTCGGTTTGGCGCAAGTAAAATCTTCACCGCATCTGTAAGGCTCACAACCGGTAATTTGAGGAATTGCACTTATCCAGCCAATTGCACTAATTATGAAAAAAATAATTAAACTTATAATTATCTTTTTATTCCGCAATAATTCTGGCTTTTTACGAGAAACATAAACTGAAGCAATAAGGGAGATACCAAGTATTGCATATAAAATTGGTACATAACCCATAGGCAAGTCTTTTCCAAACAAGCAGATCCAACCAGTAATGCCTAATACTATGAATGTGACAAATAATCTTGTAGTCAATATTTTGATTATTTTTTTCTTCATTACAATCAGTTAATACTTTGTGGTTTATTTAACTTTCTGTTTAAGGTAGGCTTGTGATTAGCCAACATTTGTTTTTGATATATTTTTGCGGAGGTTTCTGCAAGAAAAAATCGTGAAGTGTAGGTACGGCAAACAACTGTCAGTCAATATTTAGTTGTTTATCTAAAGGCGGATTTGAAAAATATGCACGTACATTGAATTTTGGATTCATCAGTTCAACCATCTCAAAGTCATTTCTTTCTATCAGTCTGAAGCCTTTTTCAGATAATTGAGTCTTTTTAAAATCAGGATAATTGGAAACTGTGAAATCTGCATCGCCCCGTTCTGGTCTGGTTTTGTCCGGATTACGAATCTTAAGTAATTTTAGATTCCCTGAGACTGTTGTAATCGGATGAATATTAAATAGAGGGCCGGTTGGAGTTTCTTGAATTATTTTACCTATTTTTTTGGTAATATTAATTAAAGTTTCAAATTCTTCCTGACTTTGAGAAAAGATGCAAGCATAGTTCACCGGTGCAGTGCGTTCATGAGTGTATTTGTCTTTTAATTCACAAGATTCTCTTACAATCTTTTGGACCAGGTTTTTCAGACTCTCTTCATCCATGTGATGATTAAATTAGTGATATTTATATTAGTTTCTAAAAGGTTGTCTTATGAGTAATGTTGTGCTTTTGAGAAGTTCTTGTTTCTATGCTGATTGTTAGTGAGGGTTTGGGTGGATCCTGTAAGGTGGTTTTTTTGTGGAAAAATCCAGGAGTGTAGAATCCAGGCGTAATAAAAAGATTTTTATACATGATTAGGTGAAGTAATACTATGGATATTACATTTGCAGCAATCATAGGTATACTGACCGTATTCATAGGAATTTTGGTTAAAATCATAGGGTTTCCGGATCAATTTATGAAAAATTATAAGCGAAAGTCTACTGAGGGCTTATCTTCTATGTTCATATTGCTCGCATTTGTATCTTACATCCTTTGGACAATCCATGGTTATTTACAAAATGATTTAGTTCTTGTTGTTGGGCAAGGAGTAGGAATATTGACTACCGGAATGATTGTCTTTCAGCTTGTTCACTATCGAAAAAAGAAGTAAGGCCAAGATTCTTTTGATTGTAACATTTGAGGCTTTGAGAAGTTCTTTTAACTATGTTGATTGTTAATCCAAGCTATCTATGTACATATCTAAACCTTGTTCCAAAAGTGATAAGTATTCTATCATTTTCCTTGAACATCCAGTATAACTCTCACGCATAGCAGAAGAACCTGTTTTTCTTGCTGAATCATCCCAGTATTCTTTATTTCTATTTAAACCTTCAGTTATAGCTTCTATGAGTTCACTTTCTGTAAGAATATTACACTTTTTAAAACACTCTAACACAGGCCCATATGTAGGATGGCTTGTAACTATAAAGTATGCTGTATCATCTGGCATTTTTTAGCACCTAGGCAGATATCAGTAATTATATTTTTATAAATCTATCACCGCTCTTAAAATGTGCGTTTGAACATGTTTAATCAAATAAAAGACAAAACCTACTCTAATTTATCCCAACTAACGTCTCTGCCAGGGTATGCAACTTTCTCAAATGGCCATTTTTCTTTGATCCAGGTCTTGACTGTTGAAAAAAGAATTTCATCCAGTCCATCTGCAACTTCACTTTGCCTTACCCACATCATAATTATAGCATTATAATTTGGGTTATTGGACGGATATATATACATACAGCCAAGACATTCTGTTTCATCTAAATTCATAACAGTGTAAGCAAAGGATGACCTTTCTTGAAATTCTTTTTGGTGCCATCTGAGATCAATCAGATCCTCCTCATAAGTCAAATCTTTTGCCGGCCATTTACTGTTAGGTCCAAAAGGTTTGATTTTATGGAGATGTTCTATGCTTGTCGTAACAGCGTCATAATCTTTTTTGAGATCATTTACGCTGAGCATTCTTAAGCGAAACCTGTCTGTTTCTAGAGTTTCTGGAATTTTAAAGTCTGCAGGGATGAATTTCTTTTCCATATTAATGATGATTATTGAGTATTATTAAAGTTTTGTTTTTGTTTCTTGATTATTAGCGAGGATTTGGATGGAACGAAGTGGAGTCTTAAAAGCGATTGTTAAACCCCATTTATTAATTGAACCGAAAGGTCGGAGCATCGAAGAGGCGGAGAAGTCGGCGGCAACTCGTGGTGAATAGTACCTAATATCGTCATGTGTTGATAGATTAAAAAGAAACAACTGCAGATTGTTTTTATTTTGGTATACCAATATTGCATGT
>DAOVHT010000157.1 GCA_030671745.1 Candidatus Nanohaloarchaea archaeon | reverse complement strand
CATCAACATATAAAGGATTCAATGGTGAGATATCAAGTGTTAAATTTACTGAATTCATCTGTGTTGTAGAGATTGGATCAATTGGTATCTTTAGATCAAATTTTACAAAATATTTGGTCTGTTCGCCCGGACGTATCCAGAAATATTTATCAGTATTACCTGAAGTTAAATTAAAATTATGAAATGATGCACCTTTGATTTTTCCAATCGGTAACGCAGTCACTAAATCAACTCCATCTGGAACACTGTTCAGTTCGCCGTTTATTGTAGTTTTATCATCAAAACCCCAATCAAAATCGTATCTTAAATCCAGTTCTTTGTAAGCAGTGTTACAGGGTGAATCATCATAATTTGAGATTTTTATCATTTTCTTGTCGGTTGAATCAAATGATTTTTCAAGACATAACATTTTTGCGTCTGATATTGTACCTTGGACTGTTATGTCTTTTGCAACACGAAATGATTGAGAAAACTCGAAGTCTCTATGCCTTACAGTAACATAATGATCATTAGTACTATCTTCATCAACAATATTTATGGAAGTGCCCCAGATACCAACATCATAAACTTCTGTAGCATAATCAATGGTTGATGAAGACATGTGCTGGATTGTGTTTGCTAGGTCGTCTGCCATGTGTTCAACACGAGTGCTCATCTTGACTTCAACACCGACATTTATGGTTTTAACCATCATAAATATCAAAAAACCTGCAATTAACACTCCAAAAGCCATCATCATCAAGGTCTGAGGCATGTTCATGATTAACAGACTCCTATAATTTTTGCTAGGGCTTCTCCGGATTTACCAACAGCGTCAGATTTATATTTACAAAGCATATCTACTCCGGTGTCAAGGGAGGTTCCCACTGTCATGACGAAAACTAAAGCTAAAATTGCAAGAATCAGTACACCAGCAAGTGCGATCATTAAGGCATCAACTTCACCTTTGCGATTTTTTGTCAGAAATAATAATTTTATATCCGCAAATAGACACATTATCAAATTAAGGACCATCATCACACCCATCAGTTATATCTTGTACACTGTCACAATCACAACATGAAGACACATAAGTTTGACAATCACTATCCACTGCATAAGCTTTGTCAATACACCATGCCGTGCAGACCATTGCACATTTCTTGTCGTGCATAGCGTCTTCTGCTTTTGCTTTTGCATCATCAAACGGTGCAGTATCTTTTGTCTTCTCACCAAAATCAGTTGCGATTGCCACAATAACTAAGATCACGATTAATGCAACTACTAAGGCAACTACTGTGCCCATAGACATCTGACCTTTATGAATCTCTTTTAATATCTGGATTTCCAGCCGCCTAAGCTCCCTGTACGTTACCACCAGAAAGTTACCACACCCACAGGCAGGGTCAAAGAATTTCAGGTTCGCGATCTTTTTATGAAATTCGCCAAGCCGCTTATATTTGCCACTCTTAAGATTGCGGATATGCTCAAACTCTGCTCGAAGCTCATCTAAGAACAAAGGTTCAATAAGTTTTAGTATGTTTTTCTCCGATGTGTAATGCGCCCCAATCTCCCGTCGCTGTTGCTGGTCCATTACCGATTGAAACATCGACCCGAAAATCGCCGGCGATATATTGCTCCAGTCAAAATCACAGCATTCTAAAAGAACCTCTCGCATCCTGCTGTTGAAATATACCGTCCGAAGATTTTCTTCAAAGAGTCCGCCGTTGACATACGGAAAATCATTCAGAGATTCGTCAATATTTTTCTGTCGTCTCTGCGTTGGCGTATTCACCGTTTGAAATATGGAAGTCAAATGCCCACCAAGATCGCTTCCATCGGCGTTGGTCTTATCCCGGATATAATCTGTAAAAATGTTTTTATCAAATATGCTAGTATCATCTGCAAACATGCAAAAGAGCAGACGCATCAAAAGCACTTCTAATTTATGCCCCCTATAGCCGCTCTCTAAAAGCTCATCGTGCAGCTTACCCATCTGCTCGGCTGCTTTTATATTTACCGGTGCTTCTTCTTTATACTTCTTTTGAGTATATCCTGCTACAAATCCAAACAGGTTTACGTTATTGTGCAACTCAGCAATTTTAAACTCATGCTGTATATTGTCATCCAGATTGTATAACCTAAACCGTGCAAAATCAGAAACCAGCACATACTTGGGAAGCTCATGCTCTTTCAATCCACAAAAATAACCCAATCCTTGCGAATATGCCTTATCAAGGTTTTCACCTTTCGATTTATGCTCTACGAGCAGCATCCCCTTCCAGAATAAGTCTATAAATCCATAATTGTCGTCTAAATTTTTTACTGGCTCTTCAAAACTTGCAACACGCCTGCGGGTAATACCAAAGATATTAAAGAATGCATTCCAGAAAGATTGAGCTTCGGAACGCTCTCGGCTCTCGCTTTCCCACTCTCTACTAAAATCCATCGCGCGATGTTTTATTTCGTTCCAACTGATAGGCATGTTTTATCCGGTCATCTCTCTCGCAGACTCCGACTCCATAATGTATAACACAAAAAGCTTTCCATCTTCTTGTCACAACTTGTTTGTGTCTGGTCTCGCAGTAGTTCAACGCATCCCACAGGGCAGGCTGGCGATGCACCTCCCCAGTTGCTTTTCCCCGCT
>DAOVHT010000086.1 GCA_030671745.1 Candidatus Nanohaloarchaea archaeon | reverse complement strand
TAATAGGTTAGGTCGTGATGCAATAATTACAGGAAATAATTCTAAAAAGACTATGGGTGATACTTCTGATATTTTAAAACAATATAGATTAGTTCCTTATCGACTTGATGGATTATATAAGGATCATGATTCTTTCGAGATACAAAAACCAATTGATGTTCTTCTTTGTTTTCCAGTAACTGATAAAGATACAGATTTGAATATTGATTTTGATGTTTTGAATAATCATTTGTCTGAGGGAGGAATTGAAACACTCTTAAGGGCTGGTTATATTGTGAAAAATCCTTCAATTAGAGATACAGAGGGGATTCTTAAATATGATGTTGAATTGACAAAATCAGGTAAAAGATATAGGAATTCTATGCTTTCAAAGATAGCATCAGAACGTGTTGATGGTATGTTTGTACCTCTGGAATTTTGGCATCCTTTATCAAATTCTGCAAAAATGAGTGAAATCATGCCAGAAAGCAAGCCTGTATCAAATCTACCCGAAGAATTCCGAAAAAAGAAAAATCGCACTGAATCTGAATTAATTGTATCTTAAATCTATACCAAGACCAAAATCATTTAAATAGAAGTGTGTATAATATTTTATTGTAGGAAGTGTTATTGTGGCTGATGAATCCATGTTTACTGTTGTTGTCGGGGCGTTTGTTCTTATTGCGGGCATAATTGGGCTTGTATCATATTCCGGTGACGGGTCCGGATTTGATTTAGGGTTTGATCTTGATCTGTCAGGACTTAAAGCACCGACAGGTAATCTTCTTAAAGGCATGTTCCAGTCAAATACCGAGACTGTGCAGTTCAGTGCAAGACTTCTGTCTCTAGAGCATCAGAATTTCGAATTTAAGTTTAGGGAACCAGTAGAGTCGATAGTATTGAATTATACGATACCTAATCCTTCTATAATGGTTAATGATATGCCTTTCACTTCTGAAATCAATCATGTTGTCATTGATGATTTCAATGGTGAGGTCCTTATCTCTGATAAGACAACAATTGATGGTGATGCGTCAGGATTATCTTTTAATGATGTGGAGATAAGACCTGATGCGCAGATCTCAGTTGCTGTGGAAAATGTTTCTGTTGATAATATCGCCATATCCGGTATGTCTGGTAAGTCTTTTGCTCTCAAAGATGTATACGGGGTCATAAATGTTTCTGCTGAAAGCGGTAATCTCGTATATCAGAAAAATACCGGTGATATGGAGATAAGGTCTTTTGATGGTGACTTCTGGATCGATGATGGTGTCATATACATTCAAGGTACCGGTATATTAAAGGCAGATGTCCTTAACAGTCCAGGGATTTGAGGTTGTGTATTATGGCTGACTTTGCAGCATTATTTTCATCATTCGGTGATTATTCATTATATCTAATCCTTCTTTTCATTATTGTTGTAATAGTCGCTATCAAGATCACTAAACTTATTTTTGGTTTAGGTATTGCTGCTGTCATTGGTGCAATGTTTCCTTTTATCATAAATGATATCCTTAAGGTTTCGGGTCTTGTAGAACCTGGTATACAATCAAGCCTTACTTTTGCAGTCCTTGCTGTGATTGTATATGGGGTGTATTCTTTGTTGACAATGGTCTATGGTCTTTTGAAGACAACAGGTAAGGCTGCATTTTTTCCAGTACGGATCTTTGCTTTTGTTGGCGAGGCGACAATAAAACTTTTGAAGTTTTTAGGAGTTCTTGTTATTGCGCCTATAAAATTTGTGGGTAAACTAATCTCTGAATCCAGAGGAAAAGAGAAAAAGAGCAAAACTGAATCTAAAGGATATAATCCGACGAAGTCTGATGATGATTTCTGGAAAGGTCGTGAAGAATTAGCTGCTGATGAATATGATGGTTCGGATGATATGTCTGTTGAGAAGAGTGAGGAACAAATAGAAGAACTGCCAGTAGTTAAGGATGATAGTAAAAAAGATAAAAATTCATTCTTGAGCAAAGTATATGCGGATTATGAAGAGTTTGAGAAAGATAAGAAGAAAAAGAAAGATTGAATTTAATGCTCTGTTATTTTTCTATGTATTTTCTATTTTATCTATCTTTTAAGAAGGGAATCTATGTCTGTTCTTCTTCTGTATATTTTATATGTGATAAATGTCAGTAGGATCAGGATCAGAACTATGATGAGATATTTTGTGTATGTCTTTATGTCTGTCTTTTTCGTGATGTCGTTTTCAGTCTTGATATCTTTTGGCGCTGTTATGTTGTCTATTATGGTATTGATTGATTCATCGTAATCATTTTGGGTATTATTATCTGTGTCTGTTTCTGAAGTTGTATCGTTTTGATTTATATCATTCTGTGTCTCTATCATTGGTGCTGTGGTGGCCAGACCTTCTTCACTGTCTGTTGATGTCTGTGTGTCGTCTGCATCTTCTTCACCTTCAAGGTAAAGTGTTTCCGTGTCGGGGTTTGTGGACAGCACATATATCTTGCCGTCGTATGATCCGAAAATTATGTCAAGGAAACCGTCATTGTCTATGTCTAGAACTGTCGGTGGTGCGACTATCTTTCCGTCTGTTGCAAAAGACCAGATTTCAGTTCCGTTATGGTTTATTGCATATATTGATCTGTCGTTTGAGCCTACAATGATGTCCATGTAGGTGTCGTTGTTGATATCCACTATTACCGGTGATGATATGATCTCATCTTCTGTCGTGTATGCCTTTAATATTTCACCGTCAGAGCCGTTAAGGATGTATAGGTGAGTGTCTGATGAACCTATCGCAATCTCTGTTGTGCTGTCATTGTTGATGTCATATATGGCAGGTGTTGAGATTACCCGGTCTCCTGTCTCTTTAGACCATTCAAGGATGCCTGTTTTTGCGTCAAGGGCGTAGATATTGAAATCAGTTGAACCGAATATGATCTCAAGGTCATTGTCGTCGTCAATGTCTGCAATTGCTGCTGAACCTAAGATCACGTCATCTGTTGTGTAGTTCCATATCATGTTTCCATCTGTGCCTTCAAGGGCTAGCATGTTGAAGTTGCCTGTGCCTATTATTATGTCTTTTATGCTGTTCTCGTTTATGTCTGCGATTGCGGGCGATGATAAGAAGATTGGACCTATATCATTTCTCCAGATCTCTGAACCGTCTTCTGCATCTAGAAGATATAGATATCCGTCACCTGAACCTATAGCTACTTCAAGCGTACCGTCGTTGTCTATGTCTGTCACTGTCGGGGATGAATGGATTAGGTTTCCTGTCTTGAATCTCCAGATCAGTGTTCCGTTGTTGCCGTTCAATGCGTATACATATGTGTCGTCTGAGCCGAACAGGATGTCAAGTTGGGAATCATTGTTTATGTCTATTATTGCAGGAGACGATATTATGCCTCCGCCGGTCTTGTATTTCCATGGTATGTTTCCGTTCTCGCTGTCGAAGACGTATAGGTTTCCGTCAAAAGAGCCGATTATTATCTCGAGTCGTCCGTCATTGTCAACATCTGCAATGGCTGGTGATGAATCTACCTGAAGACCTATGGTGTATCTCCATCTGAGTTTTATTTCATCTGATGCGTTTGAGAATTCTGGGTCTGTGACTGCGCTTACATGCCTTATGTCATTCTGGTAAGTTGTCCAGGTGTCGTATGCGTAGGTCTGTGTGGTCATTAGAATCAGGAATGATATTAATGATATCAATAATATGATATTTTTGGTGGTAAGGTGTCTCATGATATATATTTTATTGTCTGTGTGTATATATGTTTAAAAAAATTAGTTTTGGATGTTGCTGGTTTGTTATGTGGCAATATCTTTTCATATTTTGGCTTGTGGTAATGCCAAATTGTAACTATTATTGATATATGTGGAAGCTGTTAAGAATTAAAATAAAAAATGTTATTTCTTTAATAGTTTATCTCCATAATCTTGAATGATGAACTGTGCATAACTAGTACTCTCTGTTAAGTCAAGTATATGGTCTCCAAGATTTTCTCTATGGGAGTAATATCCTAACTTATTAAATTCGTCTTTGATAAATACATAAATCTCTTTTATATTATTTATTAGTTCAAATCTCAAACATGTTTGTATATCTGTCATACAATCGTCTTTGTTAGTACAAGATTCTAATTGGATGAGGTTTAATTCTTTTATTTTATTTTGGGGGGTAGATTTTGTCTCGTACTGATCAAATCTATCTTTAATTGCAGTTTCGTTATCATATACCTGAATGTGATATTTTTCACTTTTAAGTTCTTGCGGGATTCTTGTTAAAATTTCAGGAGTAACAAAAAGTATTTGATGTATAAGGTCTGGATCTTTAGCATTAATTGAATCGTATTCTTCTGCAAGGAGACGAATTATATGTAGTACTGTACTGTCATTATATTCATATTCCATACAATGATTTAGGATTTTTAAATTTTAAATACTTGTGTGTGATTAAATTTATGTGTTCATATTTAAAATAAAAGATTAGAATTTAAGGGAGTTTAAATAAAAAAAATGGACCAGATGAGGTTTGAACTCACGATTTCACGGTTATCAGCCGTGCGCCTTAACCAGGCTAGGCCACTGGTCCATATTGAACAAAATAAAAATAACAAGATTAATTAATGAGAAATCTTTTTAAACGTTATC
>DAOVHT010000100.1 GCA_030671745.1 Candidatus Nanohaloarchaea archaeon | reverse complement strand
GAATGCAAAAACCCATGCAATAATTGATGATGAAGAACAACTAAAAGAAGTTAAAACTCTGCTTGATACAGATACAAGAATGGAAAACACAAACATCCGAGATCTTATAGATACATTACCCCAACCAGTAATTGATTATATGACAGATGACAAAATAGAAATGATTACAGCTTCAGACTACTACCAAAAAATGCTATCAAGATATGAATTAAAAGTTGAAAAATTCAAAGCAATTAGAACTGATGCAGATGTATCAATAAGTGCTGACTTACTCCACAAAATTACAACCTAATTATTCCCACGCTCACGCATGATATCAAGTAACATCTTCCTTTCAGCGCGCGCAACGATATACTTTGAAACTTTTGCCTTATCACCCGGGACAACTATCGCATCCACACCGAACTCCACAAGTTTTTCAATAATCTCAGAGTCATTTAGCATTGACCCGCCAACACTGACAGGAACCTTATTTTTCTTGTAGCCGTCAATGATCATCTTGATCATCCTCAACACGCCCGGATGTTTAGCATCAAAATGCTTGTTCACCTTCTCATTTGACGAATCGATACCGAGCATATGCTCAGCCAACCTGTCAGAATCAATGAATACGAAATCAATACCAGCCTTAACAAATTCAGTCGACGCCAATCCCGCTGCAGGAACCTCAACACTTATACCTACCTTAAGGTTATCCATATCAATCCCGCATTCTTTGAAAAGGTTATTGATCTCATATACCTGCTGCGGATGATGCACAAAAGGCAGAAGTATCTCTATGTTTTTGTATCCTTTAAGTATGAGATTGTTGAGCGCCTTAAGCTCGGCCTTAAATATTGCAGGTGAATCAAGAGTACGTCTAATGCCTCGCCACCCGAGCTTAGGATTAGTCTCAGGCATCTCATGTCCCCCCTCAGGAAGTTTCATAAGTGTTGATGTCTGCGCACTAAGTGTCCTGAAAGTTACAGGTTTGGGATACGAAGACTCAACGATAGGACCTAATTTATTCTCGAGATATTTTACAAATTCATCTTCCATACCTTCTGAAAGTATCTTGTCCGGATGTTTCCCGAGATTCAGGAGCACAAGTTCAGACGGAAATAGACCGATACCATCAAAGACTTCCTCAGGTTTATTTAGATGCCCCGCAAGCACCTTGACTTTTGTTCCAGTAATCATTGCCAACGGATCATCTTCAATCATATTACCTGCACCAGAATTATTATCATTAATTTTACTCTCAATATTATTGACAACATTATCATTAATATCATTATTTATTTTATCATCAATATTATTTCCCAGATGATTATCGATTCTACTATCAACATTATTATCAATACTATTATTTAAATCATCATTTCTCATTTCGGAAACAGATGAATTACTACTTTCAAATTCAGCAGACTGTTGTGAATGTTGATTATCAGACAAACCATTAAGTGTATTCTCAACCTCAGTCTTAGACAAGGACATCCCACTCTCTAAAGATTGTCCAGCACCCTCAACAGGTATAGGTTGTGACCGAACACCAACCTCACCGAAACTTCCAGTAGATTCTGAAACATTGTTCATTTCAGAGACACCAGACAAAGGAGTATCACCAACATTACCCATTAAAGGATTAGAGACCTCTTGCGGATTCTCATCCATAGACATCCCCTGAGAAGGTACCTCTTTGACATATATCTTTCCAGCCGTAGCATCTAAGACAATCCTTGTACCGTCAACAACCCCCTCACAGATACCCTGACAGCTGACAACTAAAGGAATATCAAGCTCACGGCATAATATAGACATGTCAGACAGGAGACCACCATTCTCAGACACCACACCACCCACACGATTTAGCACAAGTATTGATGACGGTTCAATTACAGGCACTACAAATATGTTTCCGGCCCGAACTTTCATGACATCAGAGATGCAGTGCACCTTGACAACCAAACCTTCAGCACTACCACTATTTGCACCGATCCCATTAAATGTAGAAGCCTCAGAACTCTCATAGATTGCTTTTAACGGTTTATTTATTGTTGAAATATTTGACACATCAACCAGATACAATTTATCTCTTTTGAACACCCACTCTATATATACTGGATATTTAGCAAAAGCTTCAACACTTTTCGCAAGATTAGAGATTGAAACAATCTCATCCCCTAAAAGCGACTCAGAATTTGTAAGCTCTGGCGACACTTTTTCTTTCAGCACATCACCGCTGACTGCATGCTTCACCAGACGCCATTCTTTAGGGTTTATCTTCTTACCCTTCAATGCTGAAGACGTCTTATCGATTATGAACACATCAGGTGTGATCTCACCACCAGGTACGAGACCGCAACCGAAACTGCTTTCAACAACCATTTCGTTTACATTGTTTGTTACTGGATTTGCTGTAGAACACATGCCTGACTTTTCACCATCGATCATCTTTTGAATTATGATACCCGAAAAGATATCCTGTCCACCATTATATTTCTGCCTTGCAAAAATAGCTTCATCACTATATATATTGGCCCAAGACGCCTTTACATCATCTATCACACCTTGAAGCCCACTAACATGAAGATATGACTTATAGAAACCCCTAAATGAAATCTTTTTAGAACCACCAGAACAGACACTTGACCTTACAGCAACCAACGCATTATTTCCACCCGCATTTATTGTGCCGAGCTTATCATGGTCAAGATCCTGCATCCCCGGACTCATACCCAAAGAAGCGTAAGCAGCCTTTATCTCATCTTTAAGATTTTTAGGTATCTTACCAGAGATTATAAGATCCCGTACTTTCTTTGATTTTTCAGCAAGTTCACCCGGACCGCAATTACCTATATCCTGCAACAGACGAATTATAGATTCCGATATTTTATTTTCCACAGCAAACTCATGAAAACCAGCGTTTGTAATCACAAAACCTTCAGGAACCGGAAACTTTGCAGACATTAATTGCGACAATGCTACTGCTTTGTCCCCTACTTTTTCTCGGTCTTCCGCCGAAAGCATTGATAAATCAAGAATGAATTCCATAGCTACCTATCTATAGATTAGTACCTATACGTATAAAAATATATTTACTGATAAAAAGAGAAAAAAGAAGAGAATAATCATTTTAATTGTTTTTTGTTGCCTTCCTTATAGACACCCACAATCACAGACGACATGAAAGGGAATGCCAAGAACAACACAAAGAACATTGCAACAGCAATAGCCAAAAGGAACGGTATGGATAGATAGATACTTATCGCAGCCAGATATCCGGCAATTGCAGTAACTCCTAATATGACAAGCATAACTGAAAAGAATATTACAAATACCGACAGTATTGCCCCCACAACAAGATATGTATTATTACTGAAAAACTTTACACTCTTTTTAACAGCGCGAAATCCATCAACTTTACTCACAGCCACTATAGGTACTGAAAATATAAGTGACAACTGGACCAGTAATGCAAAAGCGAACACAGACGAATAAATAACAACAGACACTATTGTAGACTCAAACAGATAATTGTTCATCAAAGTATTGATTATAATCCCTACAACAGAAGCAATCAACTGTATAACGATAAACGCCTTGAATATGTCAACCCAGCGTGTATCAATACCGCGACGGATATTGGCAAGATTGATCTTCTTGCCGCGCATCAGGTTGATACTGTAATATACCCCACCTGAAAGCATTGCAAGCACAAAAGAAAGGAATATGCTCATGACAGATATCATAGGCGATGTACCGATTGATAACTGTTCTAGAGTCACAAGACCAGTGACCATAAAAAATCCTTCAACAATAAGGACCACAGACCAAAAAACAAGACCGATAAGCAAAGACTCACGGAAATTATTTTTCACAAAATCATACGAATTTTTCAATATATCACTGACAGCCATAAGAATCATCTGCAAAAGTTATTATACTCTTATCTTTATTTTACCTGCACCCCTATATAAAAGTTGACATCAAGAGCGAACATAAAAATAAATCACAAACATGCAAATATATTACAAACATTTAAAATGTTTGAGAAATCACTTATCTCATCTTATAATTGATTATATCTAATAATTGATGATACTTATGAAAAAAGCAGTTTTTGTTGGCAGGTTCCAACCATTGCACAACGGTCATGTCAATGCAATCAAAAATATTATTGAGCGAGATGACATAGACCACCTCCACATAAT
>DAOVHT010000160.1 GCA_030671745.1 Candidatus Nanohaloarchaea archaeon | reverse complement strand
GTGATCTCGATATTCTCACCGAAAGGCACAACAGCCGGAGTATAAAGAAGCATGATCTGTGAATTGACCTTTATCCATTGTTCTCCTCTCGTATGACCGGGCACAGGAGCGACACCTGCCGCATGCCTTCCAGAAAGATAATTGATGATACTGCTTTTGCCCGTGTTAGGATAACCTGCAACAGAGACCTTTATGTTTCCCTTATTTTTAGGCGCATACATGTTAATCATTTTCTTGATGTGCGATATACCCTGTTTCTCTCGTGCAGATACATATATGCAAGGTTTGGTTTTCAGGATTTCTTTATGTGCCTCAGCTACAAGCGCCTCATCAGAGATATCACACTTGTTTATGATTACAACTAGTTCTTTACCCATCTTGGCAACAAGCTTTTCAAGCTTTTCAGATCTTGTAGATAAAGGTGCCCGCGCGTCCACTACCTCAAGTACCACATCACTGCTCTTGACAGCGTGCATCATACGGTTCCATAAAACACCCATACTTTATCTTTATGTATCAGCTTTATATTTCTGCATAGTGCCGAACCATAGATATATATTTGAAAAAGACCAAAAAAGAATATGGATCTTTTGCAGATGTTAAGGGACAGGGTGCGGATGAAATATTCGCCTCAGAATACAAAGAGTAAAACTGCTCCCAAAAAAAAGCCAGTCAAGAAAAAAACTAAACCAACTACCGCAAAACCCAAAAAAATAACACAAAAAAAGCCACAACCTACCCCAAAAAAGAGACCGAGTTCTCCAAAGAAAATACCGACACCAAAAAAATAATCACAAACATTTTTATTTGTCCCCAACAACTTAATGATTAGATATTATGACACTTCTTGAACTTATCCTTGCAGTCTCTGTAATCCTCCTCATCATATACCTTGCCGACAAAGAAAGACGGTACAAGACCCTTGAGGACAGGTTCAACACAATAAACCACGACATCCGTAGCCTACGGGTACGGTTCGGCAAGCAGATAGAAGAGTTCATCCCATTTTTCGACGACCTTTTCCCTTATGACCGTAAAAAGTTTTATGCCTTGGGCCAGCCCATAGACGGCATATATTTCGGTGACGACAAGATAGTGTTCCTAGAGTTCAAGAGCGGTAAGGCAGGAAAGACACAGATGGAAAAGAAGATAGAGAACCTTGTCAAGCAAAAAAAGGTAGAGTTCAAGGAGATAAGGTACAATTACAATACAAGAAACAATAGATGATATTTTATGATAGTTACAATAGGCAACCCCTCATTGGACACCGTAACACTTAATGATGATACCCGGGTCCATCCGGGCGGTGCATCAGTGTATTCAGCAATATCGGCCTCAGCGTTGACCAAGACAGCCATAGTGGGCAAGATTGGCAAGGATTACCCGAAAGATTTCCTTAAGATATTCACAGATAAAGGGATAGACCTGAAGAACCTGAAGACAATAGACCACATATCGAAAAATTTCGAGATACTGATAGATGAAAATTTTGAGGCAGAATATCCGACCTATAACGTCGACATTGACAGAAGACTGACAGCACGAGCCATACCAGAGAAACTACTGATCCAGGATACATCATTTCTTATAACTCAGATGTCACCGACAAAACAGCGCGCCTTCATAAAGAAGATAAGGTCTAAGTCTCCCCATTCACTAATCCTTGTAAACACGCACTACCCATTCATAGACAAGCACAAGAAACAATTTCCTTCTCTTATAGACTCAGCCGACATATTTGTAGCAAACGAGATTGAAGCGCAGAAACTTACAGGCACAAACCGTACAGATATAGCCACCCACATCCTTTCAAAAAAGTATCCGAAGACGATAATCATAGTGACTCTAGGTGGCCTGGGAGCGATTGTCATAAAAGGCAAGACCATCCAGTTCGCCCCGACAATCTACAACACCCTGATAAAGGACCCGACAGGTTCAGGCGACACGTTCTCAGGCGCGTTCCTTGCATCCTACCACAAGATACGCGACCCTGTAAGGTCAGCTATCGTTGGGAACACCATGGCATCACTCAAGAGCGCAGGCCGGGGATATGATAATATATTAAACCTCAGATTCAAGAAAGTTGACGACCTCTGGAACTTTGTCCTTGCCAAGTCCCACAATTTCGGTGCCCAGAAGATATTGAGCGAATTCTAAAAAATAAGACTTATATGTGTCACCTGCCATAATATACCCATGGCGAAACTGACTGATAAAGAGCGCAAGAACCTAATCAAGATAATAAAGATCCTGAAAGACAATCCCACCGGTCTGTGGATTCGTGAACTGGCGCGCCAGTCAAAGCTTCACATGGAGACCACGCGCCGCCTAATCCAGAAATACCCGCAGATCTTCGAGGAATACGCAGACTTCACGCCTTACAGGATAAACCTGAAACTGATCAAATTAAAGAATGAAAACATATCAGAAAAGAATCTGGATATTGCGATAGAATTGTGAGTATTATGTCAAATAAAAAGATAGAAATAGAAAAAAGAGATATAGTTGAGGATTTAAAATTTTTAATAACTCTTCAAATTCTTTTTGTTGTTATTACAAATTAT
>DAOVHT010000159.1 GCA_030671745.1 Candidatus Nanohaloarchaea archaeon | reverse complement strand
ATTACCGCAACTGCCCCAAGATATGTTACAACAGCTACAGGTACAGCAGCTAACCCGCATGATGACGAAAAATTGTGTACAGATTGTCATAATGTGTATCATATAGGAATAGGTTTGAACGAAAATACCTGTTCAATATGTCATGGCATTTCTTTTGAAAATTTCGAAGGAATGCTTTCAGATCATTCTGAAAGAGCTGGATCAGATTGTATGGAATGTCACAATAGAGAACACCCAGATAACGCATTGATATCTTTTACAGAGTATCCAGAGCTTATAAACACTGATTTCTGTTCTGACTGTCATGCTGGCGATGTCGAAAGACTTGGAAGTGAGGAACATGAATCAATGATCTGCACAAGTTGTCATAATGAACATAGTATTTTGAGCATTAACTTTGATAACTGCTTAGATTCTTGTCATGATCCAGCAACTAGCCATGATGCAACTACAACTAGTTGTTCAGTTTGTCATGACACTTCAACAATCCACTCGGAACCTGGTGTCGATTTAGGTGAATTATTCTTAAATGTTGACTGTGCTAAATGTCATTCTGCAGAAAATTCTTCCTATGAATCAAGTTTCTCACCAGAATCTTTAGAAATTTATGGAGATAATGGATGTATTGACTGTCATTCTGATCACAAAGCAATTAGTTATCCTCATCTGATAGACTCACCCTTTGAAGATTGCGATAGTTGTCATAGCACCTATAATACAGAAACTACAATACACGATCGTTCAGCAGTATCATATCAAAATTTCTTAGAGATCACAAAAGAATTTTGCTCAGACTGTCACACTCAAGAATTCACGAGATTTAGTCGTGAATTACACAATTCTATGGAGTGTATTGATTGCCATGAAGAACATAATACATTACATGTAAATTATGATAAATGTATAGATTGTCATGAAACACCATCAGATCATAATATTTTGTTAACCAGTTGTTCAGATTCGGGATGTCATGATGATCTAAGATCTATTCATTCAGTAACATAGAATATAAAACTGGTAAAAAAGAGAAAATAATTGAGAGAAACATATGCTTAAAGACGATAAATCTAAAAAAAAGAAAATGGCAAAATTACGTCAAATTTTAGATAATCCTAATGATCCAAAATTTAACAAATCTAAGTCTAAAGAGGATGAAAATCTTGAATTGGTACGTAAAAGATTACTAGATGAGTCATCACAAACTAAGGATTATGTACCATCATCAGAGTCTTCTGTAAAAAAAACCGATAGTCTTGAGCCAATATCCACCGTCCACGAGAATAAGAAAGAAGTAGAACCGGAAATAAAGCAATCTGCAGAGGATATTTCCACTACCAAAGATTTAATTGAAATTGAAAAGGCAGAAGTTTCAAAACCTGAGTCTTCTCAAGATAAACCAAAAGAAGTTGTCAAAAAAACTAAACCAGAAAAAACTATCGATGAAATTCACACCAGTATAGATAAAAAAGACAAGATAATAGATTTTCAAGAAGCGGAAAAAGATGAAATTTATAGAATGGCGAAGAGAGGAATACCTTCCTCAGATAAAATTCAGATATACAAGCCAATAACAATCATTGAGATATGGGCATTTACTATAATCATTGGTATTGTCGCCATTTCTGGTTTGTTTCTTATGAGAGACTGGCTATTTTTGAATTTTGGAGTTTATGGAGATAAATTTATCACCACACCTGTAGGTACATTAAATGTCCACATATGGTTCGGTTTCGCTTTTGCTGTTATTGGGTTATTTCATTTAGCCATTCACATCTTTTCAAGGAATAAAGACATTTTACCAAAGAAAACACTTAGAGATTTTAAGGCGTTCTTACACTCTGGAATATATCTTATTGGATTTGCCCGCCGAGAGGACTATCAAACTTCTGAGCGATATTCCGGGAGACAGCGGATTACCTATTTTGCGCTTGTTTACATTCTTAGCTTGACTGCTATCACTGGGTTTCTCTATTATATGAACTTATTATCACAAGAGCTTGCATTAGTTCATGTTATCCCCGCAGGATTGAGTATTATGGTTCTTCTTTTTCATTTTTTGATAACAATTAGAAACCATGATATGATTGCTTTAAAATGTGCATTTATCGATGGGAAAATCCCAAGATGGTATGCAAGAAAAAACAGTCCTATATGGTTAAAAATAATTAATAAAGAAAGAGAATCAACCATTAAAAAATTGCTTCATTCCAAAACATTCCAAACAAATAATAATTTAATCGATGATGAAAATAATCTTGATAATGCATTGCTAAAATTCGCTCTTTTAATAAATGAAAATCCTGATGTAGAAGACTTAAAAGCTATTGCAAAGGAATTGCAAGTTACTATGACTTCAGATGATTTGAAAAGAATCATCGAGCTTGCTAAGAAATTAAAAGATGAACCAGAGGAAGAAAGTAAACAGGAGACAAAAGATGAAAACCAAAAAAGTGAAGAAGAGTCAAAATAGTATGAAGAAGCCTCAGACAAACATTGAAGGTATCCTTCAAGGTACATGGGCTCCTTCTAAAAAAGATTTTAAAAATATTATTTTAGGTTATCTTTCGCT
>DAOVHT010000057.1 GCA_030671745.1 Candidatus Nanohaloarchaea archaeon | reverse complement strand
AGTGTCATTTATAGTATCATTTATAGTATCATTTATAGTATCATTTATAGGGTCATTTATAGGGTCATTTATAGGGTCATTTATAGTATCATTTATAGTGTCATTTATAGTGTCATTTATAGTGTCATTTATAGTGTCATTTATAATTCTGCAAGTATATAATAACCTGTTTTCAAAGACCCAATAAATTGAATAATTTTCTTATCTTTTAAAGATGATATATCTCTCTTTGCAGTTTTAGATGAAACATTTACTAATTTCATATACTCCATTGTCGTCATCTTACCATTTTCAGCAATATATTCAATTGCTTTCTTCTGCCTATCATTCAATTCATGTTTTTCTTCAATTATATCCATAGAAATTATCCGGACCTGTGACTTAAAAATAACTTTTGTCTCAAGCTCTGCCAATTCATATATCGGCTTTTTATTACCATTCATAAGGCAAAACTTATTTTCAAGATAAATTCCAGAACCATACTTTTCAATAAGACCAATATCATACATATAGCTCGACAAATTTGAATTGACCGGCTTATGGATTGGCTTCTCAGGCGTTACTCCATCTGGAAACGAACCAGGACTTATAATCTCAACACGGTCATCAAATATGAAAACCCTTACATCCGCCCTGCTTTGATAATCTCTGTGAATCAAGCCGTTAATTATCGCTTCCTTTAGTGCCTTTATAGGATACTCATATTTATCTATCCTCTGGAACTTATCTGTCCTCAAGCCCATATATCTTATGTTTCTTTTGATGAAGTCTTCAGCTTCTAGAACCATATCCCATAACGTACCGTCACAATCCCATTTATCAAGGATTGTATTGAATATTTCAGTACCTTTTATTCTAGCAATTCTCAACTGTGCATGATGCAAGTATTTTAACGTATCTTTCCCAAAAAACAATATCCCTGCATTTGTTGGTTTATCCCCTGAAACAGCTTTAATATTATTAAGAAAATCCTTTATAGGCATATTGATTTTTGCAGAAATATTTCTTTCCTTTTCCCTGAATTGAAGATATTTTTCAACTTTTTCAATATCTATATCTTCAAATGATGCATTTTCACAAATCCACCCATCCCACTCAAATCTACTACAATTAAGAATTGATCTCTTAACTTCATCCGGTGGCATAGCAATAGTCTCGGTTCCAGATCTAGTATAGGGGATAGCATCAAAATAATTTAGCTCTTTATTATACTTTTCAACAGTTACCTTTATTATAGATAATCCTTCAACTTCAATCTCTTCAATTACAGGAACAACAGCAGGTTTTATTCTGGAACCTATCTGCTGGGATATTTTCCTAAGATTAGAATCGGTGGCGATCTGGCCTATTACTTCGCCCTTATCTGAAATACCAAAATAGATTATCCCTCCTTTATGATTTAGAAAAGCGCAAACCGTCTTAAGTGCTCTTTCTAACTGGGACAATGATGATTTCAATTCAACTGTTTCACTTTCTTTAAAGTTCATAATCATTTACCATTCATAAAATATTCAAAAGTATGTCTTTTTTAAGTTAAAATATATTTATCATCACTTTAATAAATACCCATACCTTTCTTTTGCTGCGTGCACCATTCTATCTTATCCATTTTGTCGCCTTCCTGACAAATCCTTCCGCATCTTTTATTGAAATATGATTTCCTGCAACCTCTTTCAAAAAGACATCATCATGTATCTCTTTCTCAAAAATACCCATAGGATAGCTCTTGATATTTATCTCAATACCATACTTCTTACCGACTTCCTTGACCTTGGCGTCATCAAACTTTCCCACAACAAACATATCAAGGTCAGAATCCTCTTTTTGGATCCCTTTGGCATAACTGCCAAAGATTAAGACCATCCCCTGTATGAATTCATCTGCTTTTTCAATGACTTCTTTGATCAGATGATTTTCCTCCAGAAATTGTATCCTTTTGTATTGTTCAGTCAATAGAAAGAACTCTCTTGAGATGATTGATTTTTTTATTGAATAAATCTTGATCTTGCCTTTATATTTTGATTCAAGGATACCCATCTTTTCAAGCTTGGCCAATGTTACAAAAGCTGTCCTTGAACTCACATCGATCAGCTTTTCAACTTCTCTGATATAATACTCTTTATCATAACCTTTTGTGAATAGGCTTAAGATCTTCAGATCAGTATCGTTTACTTTAGTAATCATATGTGTATAAAAGTAAACAAACTATATAAATGTTTATATCACTCCAAATTCCTGTCATATCCCGAAACTTTTTCGTTTTTAAAAATTGAACTAAACTAAATCAATTATAAAACAATACCATACACTTTAAGAATAAACCAAATAATACCTAAACAGCCCTGACAGACACATCTTTATCCAACATTTTGCTCAACACAGTTTCCAGCTCTGTTATCTTCAAGGATACACTTTTGTTCGTGACATCCCTCTCTTTTTCAATCCGAGAAACATCCTGCCCCACACTTCCAATCTCATCTTCAATATCCTTCAGCTTTTGTCTTGCAGTCTCAATCTCTTTATTGACATCCATAGAATCAAGCATAGTTTCAATATTTATTAACTGTCCATGCAACCGATTATATTCGGTTACCTCACGACCCAAAACAGACGTGTCTTTAAGTTTATCTAATCGACTCAACACTTTCTGTTTCTGCTTATCTTTCAGATCGATCTTGCCCGAATCGATTAGCATCTCGGTATTTTCAATGATCCTAGAGAGTGTCTTGAATCCCTTATCAAGAACGATAGCCTTAACTGGAGATTCAATATATATTGCAAGAATTTTTTCATCATCCTGAGTCAGTCCGGTAGAGAATCGTTCATATTTTTTCAGGACTTTTGCAAGAGGTGAGAATGCATGGAATATATCACTCCGTATTTTACTGATGTCTGTATCCAACACTTCTTTCTGCTCGAGTATCTGTTTTGATCTGGATGCTTCCTCACCAGTCTCTAATCCTTTCAAGATCTTGTCTGCTTTCTTTTTTTCACCATGCAATGTTTCAATAGACTTTCTTTTCTGCACAAGTGATCTCTTCTCGTTTTCATGCATCTCAGAAACGCTTTCAATCTCCTGTAACATATCTCTGATTTCAGTGACCATGTCTGATTTATCCTTGTACTCAATCAAAACTTTCAGCGACTCCTGAGCAACATCAGCCATATCATTCAAGCCTGATGTAATCTCTTTTACATCCTCAGCAAACAGCATTTTAGCGAGATGGATATTTCTTGCAGTTTCCCCTGTCAACCTGTTTATGTCATTGGCGACCATACTGAAAAAATCATAGAATCCTAATGTATCTTTAGCATCAGAAAATATAATCTTAGCGTTGAATGCCCTGACTTTATTTACAAATGATGCCTTGTTATCATATGCAAAATTTCTCATCCTGTGACCTATCTCATCATCAGACTCTGCTCTCTCAAGCATGTCAAGATTTTCATTGAGCTTTTCAGAAATGGTCGTCATCTGCCTGACAAACCTCTGTGCCTCAGTATCTACCTTAGCTAGAAATCCGGATATCTCGCTTTCAAACCATGCGGCAGTCTCACTGAAATCAATCTCTATCTTCTCTGGAATCTCCGATGTAACTTCAACAACATCTTTCTTTCCGAATATTTTCTCAAAAAACCCCATGAAACATCAACCAAATTTAGGTATAATCCCAATCATCTCTAACAGCCACCAGAGAGACCAAGCAAAGATAATGAACCCGAAAAGAAAAAGATTGCCGGTATCGATCGATTTAGTGACTACCATAAGCATTATCTTCCAGCCGAGATAGACAAAGATGACATTTTTAATCAGTCCGCGCCCACTCATGTTCAATCACTGCCCCTGACCACATATCTTCCGCGCAGACGAATAGCGGAAAGTCGCGCCATAACTTCATCACCATCATCACAGTCCTTAAGGTATGACGCAAAGACAACCTTGAGCGCACCACTAGAGATCGTATAATGTGTGGACTCGATCGCCTCTTCAAGAAGATGCAGGTCTGTTGCCTTGTCTTCAACCTTAGAAGACACCTGCCCGAGACCGAAATCAATGAAATAAACTTTATCAGAAGAAAGTATCATGTTTGACGTCGTAAGATCACCGTGTATGATTGATGCATTGTGTAATTTAGCGATTGACGACCCAATAGAAGCGCATATCTTCTTCATGTTCCCGGCTGAAAGGATATCTTTGACACAGGATCCGGAAACGAAATCCATCTGTATGGAGAAATCTCGCGTACCCAGGACGTTAGGCACCATGACACCTGCCACTTTCGCCCTTTCCAGAAGCTTCGCCTCTTTCTTGGTGCGCGCCTTCCTTATCTTGACATCTAGCACTTTTTCGCGGTAACCCTTAGGGATCCTGTCCTTTGTGACGATACCATCATCTAATGATATCTTTGCCTCTGCGCCGAGATTGATAAGTTTCAAGATATTCACCAGATATACAAATGTTTTACCTTGATATTTTTATATGCTTTTAAAAAAACAGAAACTCATTCCCTGTCATGCGTCGGATGTTCTTGACCTCGTCTTTTCCTCTTCTTCAGGTTCTCAATATGGGCGACCTTCTCTTCCAGGAACCTATCAAAATCAAAACCATAGTTCTCGATCAATGTAGTTGTGTGCTGCCCGCCTAAAAAGTGCGGCATGATCACATAGGTTGCACCATTATTGTATAGTTCCATAGACTTGTCAATGTCTGTAGAGACTGCAATTATGATCGCTTTATCATTGTGTTCCTTGATCCTGTTGATCAAGAGAAGATTTGTATCAAAGTCAGGTATTGTCGATATTACCATCTTGACTTTTGAAAAATTTAATTCATTCAAGAATTCAGAATCACTGCCGTCACCATACCTACAGTCAATCCCTTCTTTTGCAAGACAGAGTATCGTTTCGGGATCATAGTCTACGACCAGAAACTTGTTTTTTGTCTTCTTGAGATATTTAAGGAGATCATACCCTATACGGTTATAACCGAAAAGGATTATGTCATAGTCCTCAGCTTCATGATATTTATGTTCATCCACCTTCTTGCCCCTTCTTTCAAATATTTTCAGATACTTTGATATGTGAGCGTATATCTGATTAGAATAAAGCATCATATATGTTGACCCTGCAATGGTTATCAGCCCGACAGAAGTCACAAGAGCCAATATCTCAGTCGTGAGATGCCCTGACTTGACACCTAGAGCGATAAGTATTATAGAGAATTCACTTATCTGCGCCACTGTCAATCCAGCCAAAAAGCTGTTTCTTCTGGTATAGCCGAGCATACCCATAAGGGTCATCACAATCAATGGATTCCCGACAAGAATAAACAATGACAGCACGATTATAGGGACGATGTAAAGCGTTACATCCGCAAATATCATCTGCGACCCCAACAGTACGAAAAACAATACAATGAAAAAATCACGGAATGACTTCATCCTACAGCTGATCTCATACCTGTACGGAGATATGGACAACGTGAAACCCGCAAGTAATGCTCCAATCTCCATTGAAAAGTTCAGATGATAAAAAAGAGCAGCCAATACCAGACACCAGCTCATCGAGAACAATAATAGATATTCCTGGGACTTTGCAATGATTTTTATTATGCCGGGCAATACATAAATCCCTATAAAATACAGTATCACTAAAAGCCCCAATCCCTTAAGCATTGTTCCAAAAAGGATATCATTAAGATTGAATCCGTTTGATAATGAGGATACAAACATCAGGATAAATATTACGATCAGATCCTGCACTATCAGGAAACCTATAGCGATCCGTCCGTACAATGTTTTCATATCACCTTTATCAGACAGAAGTTTCATGATGATTATCGTACTGCTGAATGTCAGGGCCACTGCAATATACAATGATGTCAATGTGGAAAAACCGAACATCGTACATATTAAAAAACCTATAAGTGTCGTGAACATTACCTGACCGACACCGGTGATTAAAGAGACTTTACCTACCTCCTTTATCACTTTCGGACTCAGACCGAGACCCACAATAAAAAGAAGTAGTGCGATACCGATATGTGAAAGTATGGATATTGTTTCAGTTGAATTGACTATGTCTAGAAAATACGGTCCTACAAGGATACCTGCAACAATATAGCCTATTATCAGAGGCTGTCTTAACAATCTCATAAACCCAGAGATCAAAGCAGTAATTCCTATGATTATGCTCAGTTCTAAAAATATATCCATTTAATTTTCACCATGTTCGATTCTAATGATTCTGCAATAGATCAAGTATGCTGCTAGGAGTTACAACCCCCAGAACTCTCTCATTTTTGTCTACAACAGGGATGTACTCAAACCCTTCTTCATATACCAACTCTATTGCCTTGTTTATGGGCGTATCCAATCTGATGGTAGACTTATGTCTGTTTATCAACTCTTCAGCGCACTTATAGAAAAATTCTCTTTTGTAACCTATGTTCAATCTCTTTGTAAGTTCTTCAGATTTCACTTGATGCAGAAATAATCTGATCAGGTCATCGTTGCTTATCTCGCCGACAAATCTTTTGTCTTTTGTAACGACAATACAGACATTCGTATCCTCTCGCTTAAGTTTTTTTATTATCTTGTCCACATCATCATCCGAATAGACAACTGCAGCTTTGATCATGGCATCTTT
>DAOVHT010000095.1 GCA_030671745.1 Candidatus Nanohaloarchaea archaeon | reverse complement strand
GCATGATCTCAAAAGATACCTTGTTGGCATTCCAGTTGTGCGACCACAAAGAATCATTGAGTCCGTCCGAGATGAGTGTGGTGTTGTCATACGCATAAGAATATATCGTCACATTCTGGGCGACACTATAATTATTGAATATGACAATCTGCGTCCGGAACACGTCGCCGACATATACAGTCTCATCAAATTCCAGGACCTCGTAAATCTTATTTCTTGGCGCACCTGAAACTGACTCAGACTTTGGCAAATATGCCGCAACATTATCTATTGAAACTTCATTACTATTGCTGCTGCAAGTATGGGACTCTGCAGTTTCAGGAAGATCACCGCACAGTTCATTATCATTGACAATTATCTCAGCTGTCTTCTTAAGGCTCGAATCCGAATAATATTCCCAACCGTCATCTCCATACATACACACACGTACCGTCACAGAATAATTGCCATGCAAATACCCTGAATCGCAGTTATCTTTCAGAATAAGCGGCAGGTTCAGATAAAACTCACTCTCTACCCGAACATTACGGATCTCAACCCCTGTGTTGACCTCGCAGAAATTTCGATATATGGTTTTCCCGTAAAGGTCCTGGCTTATCTTTTTAGGTCCTGACACGTATCCTATGACACGCAATTTACCATGACTTGAGGGCCCCGATTGATATTTAACGCCAATCGTGGTCATCGCCCCAAAATCAAGGTTGTCGTATATGCTTATTATCTCAAGTTCCTCTTCTCCGCCCTGTCCACCGTCATCGGGAGTATCATCCACAGTCTCATTGGTTGCTGGTGTACCTTCATCTTGCTGTGCCACAATCTCAAAAGTTGTATATCGAGTCGTATAAGTCCCGTTGTAATCAAAACGCATATAGACTTTGTATGTCCCTACACTCTCAAGATAGGTGTTCCAGTCATATGTCAGGAACGCAGTGCTGTTTGCATCAATACCTAGCACAAATCTGTTCTCGATGATATTCCTGTCAAGATACTCGTATGCACCCGTCTCGGTCAGGTATCCGACCTTGACTGAAAAATTACCGCCTGCCACATAATCGTTAGGGTTGTATATGGACACATTGATTGTCTGGTTATCTCCTAAAGTTACGTTCACTGCATTTATGTCAAGCTGTACTTCTGGCGCGACCATCCAGATAGTGGTGGGCAAGTCTACGGCATAGACCTGAGTGCATACGACAAGGAAGACAAGAGTCAGACAGATATATAAGCACATTTTAATCTTTCTGTCCATTTCCTTCTCACCTTTCACACATCTACTTTGCGCAGACCTGCCAGTATATAGTTTGGTGACACCTAGGGTGGGTGATTCTGTGCTGTATCGACTAAGGTGGTGTTGAAATCAATGGTATCTGATCCAAACCTCAAAACTGCCATACTTTTTTAAATATTGCACATAAAATGACACACATGGACAACACAACTTATGACAATTACATCAAGGCTGGGCATATTGCTGCCCGTGTCTTGGCCGATGCAAGAAAAAAAGTTGTGTCAGGTGCCACATATCTGGACATAATACAGCAGACAGAACAGATGATAACGGATGCTGGCGCACAATTAGCCTGCCCTTCAACCATCTCTGTAAACGAGATTGCAGCACATTATACTCCACTTCTGAACGATACCTCAACAATAGGCGACAATGATGTGGTCAAGCTGGACATAGGTGTCATGGTGGATGGTTGCATCGCCGACACAGCAACAACGATCTGTCTTGATCCAGCTTATGATGACATGAACAGCACAGTGAAGTCCGCACTTGAAAAAGCGCTCAAGCTCGCAACACCAGGGACCAATGTCGGCGAGATTGGTGCAACAATAGAATCCGAAATCATCTCGAAAGGTTACCGTCCCATCGTCAATCTGAGCGGCCATGTCTTGTCGTCCTATGAACTGCATTCTGGTTTCAGTATACCTAACATAAAGACCGACACCAAAGACACTCTTGAAGAGGACATGGTCTTGGCGATCGAGCCTTTCGCAACTGATGGTCGCGGGTTGATCAAGGAGATAGGCAAGATTCAGATATTCAGATACATTGCTCAACGCCCGATACGGCTTCCTGCAGCAAGAAAAGTCTTGGCTCTTGCAAAGACAAAATATCACTCTATGCCATTTACACCGCGCTGGATAACTGATATAAGTCCATTGATGCTTGATTCTGCATTGCGTCAGCTTGCCGACTCAAACGCAATCTATATGTATCCTGTGCTGAAAGAGGCGGGCGCGGGCATTGTGACTCAGGCCGAGCACACCGTGATTGTCCGGGACAAACCAGTCGTCACTACGAGAGTTTGATTGATTGTATGCTTTTTGGTTCTGTTATTGGTTCTGATACTAACATATAAATAATCTTCTTCACAAAACAATATTATGTTCTCAAGACTTCTTTCATATTTCATTCCAAAAGACGATAATTTCGTAAATAAGGATGAGCTGGATCTGCTTGTTGACACTGTCTCCAAAGGTTTTCAGGCGCACCGTGACAAATTGATCGCTATTGAACAGGCCAACACGAAATCAGATACCGCATTAAATTCTATTGACTCTCGTCTATCACAACTCGAATCAAACAATACTGATGTAACTGATATCCGTTCTGCTGTCCTTGCAACCCAAGGCCAACAGCAGGCAACAGAAAATGATATTGCTAAAATCTCTGAAAACATCAATCACGTCCAATCCTATGCAAAATCCGGATTTTCCGACTTGATGCGACACATAACCTCTTTGAATGCAAGAATTGAACAGTTGGGGTCGCAACCGACACAATCCTTCTTGACTCGCGCAGACCTTGACTCCTATCATGCAACTGCAAAAGAATCCTTGGATTCGCGATTGAACGATCTGGCTACTGATATCAAGCGCCAGACTGCAGAAACAATGAATGCGATACCTCAAGCGAAACCGCAAGTCCTACAAAAAACCGAAACAATCGAGGTTGAGCGCGACGTCGACGTATCTAACCTGACTCATCTTGAAAAGAACATACTGAAAACGCTGGTTGAGCTGAAAGTCAAAAACAATGTGACTTCAATTAGCATCACTGACCTTACTAATCTGATATATCCGGAAGGTGCCGTAACCTCAAAGCGCCCGACCGTCTCAGCTTATGTCTCTAAGCTTACACTTAGCGGTTTCTTGAAAAAAGAGCGCAAGAACAACAGTGTATTCATCTCTATTAGAAAAGACAAGGTCATAGACTATTTCACTCAGGAGAACTACTCGCATCTGAAACGCGTAATCTGATTGTTATACTTCTATTCATTGCTCGTTTAGTCTCACCATTATATTCGATTTTCTAATTTATATCTATTGATTCATCAAATATCTATTTATTCTGTATCATATTGTTCTGCTATTTTTGCCGTATTGTTGGCGCGACTCCTTGTTGGGATTGGATATTTATCTTGTGATCTATCCTTCTCTGTGGTCTTTGTAATGCTATTTATTATCTGATTTCAATTAAATCTGCTCTCAATACGACCTAATTTAGCTCTATATTTTCTTCTATCTGTTCTAACTCTCTCATTTTCGCCCATTTTTTTGCCTTATTTGTTATTTTTTACCTTGGTCTGTGTGATCTCTTTGTTGTATGCAGTTGATCTCTGCTTTTTGACCACAATTTGAGATCTATCTATATCTTTGAACTTATCGATTCGATTGGGCAGGGGTTCTATGGTTATTTGATCCTATCTCTAACTCTCTCATTTTTGCTCATTTTTTTACGATTTTTGTTGGGTCTCTCACAGAATTAGCGCTTTTTATGTAATTTTTTAGAGATTTTTGCATGTCTTGGTCTTGTGTAAACTGTATAAATTCGCACATTTTCATCGCATTTGCAGCATTCTTTTTGTTTTTTTGAGGAGTTATCCCTCTATTTAAAAAGTCCTCACTGTGTGCATATTTTGTACTTATGTAACGCTTACATAACTCTGATTCTTGTTGTGATGTTCTCTCACTTTTATGATCATCTATTCTCTGATTTTTCACGGCACCTGGTGCCTAATCATTTTATTTCTGCATCTTTTGAAATGCCTACTAAAACTGGCTCTCTTTAAAATTAGTATGATCTTTATGTGCTTCGATCTGTATGTCTTTAATATTCCTGGATCTTTTCATTTTTCATCAAAAAATCAATCCTGATTACCCTCTATTATTTGACGCACATATGCCTTTTTTGTACATTTTTACGCGCCTGTATCTGTTTTTATGGCTTGTCTTGCATTTGCTCAATCTGTTTGCTGTTCTTTCAGAGGTCTTTGTATTGCTTATGTGATTTCTTTTTCATTCTTGCCTACTTTTTATTATGTTACGTAAGCTGCTCTTGCTATCGTTTTT
>DAOVHT010000104.1 GCA_030671745.1 Candidatus Nanohaloarchaea archaeon | reverse complement strand
CTATAACTTCAACCGCTATGTCTGCGCAAACAAGACCATAAATTATACCACCACCTGAAAAGGGTTTTACCTGCAGTGCGGCATCGCCTAAAAGCAAGACATTGTCTGCTACCGTGCTTTCAAGGTGGCCGAAACAGATCGGGTGGGTGTAGGTCTTGTCTATTTTGTGGTCTGAAATGAATCTGTTAAAATGTTCAATATGATCCTTGCCTGAGGCCAGACCGTATTCTGTCCTGTTTCCGCGAGGTATCTTCCATGCAAAAAAACCTGGTGCAATATCTTTACCGTAAAAGAGTTCAACAAGGACTGAATTGTTTTTTTCGTCTGTATATCCGATTATCCCATTTACTGTTGTTAACTGCCCTGAATCAAGACCTGACTTTTTTCGAACAGGGGATCCTGCACCGTCGCAACCTATCAGAAGCTTTGATCTTATTGTTTCATTGGGTGTTGATGCATAGATCATTTTATCTTTAATTTCATAATCCAAAAATGGTGTATCAGTCAATATCTTTGCACCGGATGCTTCTGCTCTTTTTGCCATAAACTGATCAAATGCAACACGGTCAAGGACATATGCCTGAACCTCGTCTTTTTTTATTGCGAATTTTTCCTTTTTAGAATTAAATATTGAGCCTTTTATCTTGTGCTCAATCAGGGATTCTTCCAACTCCACAAAGCTGTCCAGTCTTGTGCTTACAAGACCTGAGCAGGCGTGCTTTCCTATCTCTTTTTTCTTGTCAATTACGAGTACTGAAATGCCTTTTGATGCTAGTTTTTCTGCAAGATATGTTCCTATCGGTCCTGCGCCTACTATCAATATGTCTGTATTAAGCATAGAACTTAATTTTACTAGAAATGTTTTAAATGTTGTTTTTATATTTTATCCATCATATTATTTCTATATGGATCCAAAACTGCAAAAATTAAAAGACATTGCTGAAAAAGAATTGTCATTCTGTCCGGCACATGACATAAACCATGTGATGCGCGTATATAATCTTGCAGTGACCATTGCCGAAAAAGAAGATGCAGACATGGATGTTGTCAGAGCGGGCGCATTGTTGCATGATATCGGCGGGGCGAAAGAAGATAGAGATAGGACAGGTCAGACAGATCATGCTATAGAAGGAGCAAAAATGGCATACTCTATATTGAAAGACCTTGACTATCCTGAGGATAAAATCAAACATATACAGGATTGTATAAGGACACACAGATTTCGTTCTGAATCAAGACCTGAAACCATAGAGGCAAAGATCATATTTGATGCGGATAAATTAGAGACTGTGGGTGCAATAGGTATTGCGCGAGCATTTTCATGGGTCGGTAAAAATAATGCGCAGATATACAAAAAAACCAATATTGATGAATATGTAAAAGAGAATCTCGGCGGAAAGATCAATGGACGCATCAAGGATAAATCCAAGCACAGTGTGCAGATCAATTATGAGACAAAAGAAAAGTTCATCGTGGATGCAATACATACTAAAGGAGGAAAAGAGATTGCAAAAGAAAGATTAGAGTTCTTTAAGATGTTCTTGGACAGATTGGAAAAAGAGATTGATGGGCAATCATAATCTGAAATCTATTTATTCTTGAAAAAGTCAATAACTTCTTCTGCGGCATGAACACACATCCTCTTGTCTGCCTCAACTGTCATCGCGCCAAGATGCGGTGTCAACACAACGTTGTCAAGAGATAACAGTCTTCTGTCTGTCGGTGGTTCGGTGTCAAAGACGTCAAGGGCTGCGCCTTTTATCTTATTCTTTTCAAGGACTGAAATCAACTCCTCCTGGTCAATTACAGGACCGCGTGAGGTGTTAACCATTATGGCTGTAGATTTCATTGAAGATAAAAATTCCTTGCCCACCATGTGATGAGTTGAATCGAAGAGAGGGACGTGGACCGATACTATATCGGACTCGTGGGCAATATCTAACAAATCTTCTTTTTTTATAACCCCTTCTTTTTTCATGATCTCTGCTGAGACAAAAGGATCGTATGCCATGACCTCCATGCCGAAGGCCTGTGCAATACAAGCCACATGCGAACCGATAAGACCGATGCCGACAAGACCTAGAACCTTGCCGTTCAGCTCTTCACCTATGAACAATTTCCTGTCCCAGCCTTTTTTGTCTTTCACATACCTGTCTGCAGAAGGAATGTTACGTAATAAGGATAAAGACAGTGCAAATACGTGCTCTGCAACTGATACAAAGTTTGCGCGAGGTGTGTTCCTCACTTCAATGCCTTTCGCCTTTGCATAACTTACATCAACGTTGTCAAGACCGACACCGGCACGGACTATCAGCTTGAGGTTTTTTGCAGAATCAAGAACCTCTTTTGTGACCTGCGTATAGGTGCGGATGATTATCGCATCATAGGTACCTATATCTGCAACTAATGTCTCTGGTATTGTTTTTTCATTTATTGAGAGGTCTAAGGATTTTGATGATCCAAGAAGTCTTATGGCTTCCGCATCCAGTTTTTCAGTCACGAGCACCTTTTTCATTAAAACACCTAAAATAAGATTGAACAATAACTATTAAATAGGCATAGGGACAATTAATGGGTATGCTTGAATACTTCATATTCATACTGATGATCATTGGTGGGGCTGCAATCATTGTTTTTTCTATCGATAAAAAACGACGGAGCAAGAACAATAATAATTATGTCGGGCTTTCATCAAAAGGAGTCATGACAAAGTCAAGGGCTACTTATCGTCGCCCTACTTTCAATCCGCCGGCACCAAAAGATAAAGTCGATACTCTGTTCTCAGGTAACCAGACAAACAATAAAGATAGATACAACAAGATCATGGAACGTAAAAAAAATATCAGACCCGGTGAAGTTGAGATACCTATCAATGCATGGAACAAGGCTGATAAAAAGACTAAAGGCGCAAAAAAACCGGTCAAGCAGACAGGTAAATATGGACATCTTTTCAGTTCAGGGTCATCTGCTTCTGCAAGCAAGCTCGCAAAACTTAAGATGCGTGCCATGGAAGTGTATGAGGACCAGTATGAAAATGAGGAAACACAAAAAGAAGACGAGAAACCATCCATATTCTCTATGTTCGGTGGCGATAATGAAGAGGATAAAAGAGATGACATACCGCAGCCTGTGCCTCAATCAAATGGTTTTGGGCAGGAGATGCAACAGGAAAACTCTTTCAGGAACACGTACCCTGAACCTAGAACTGAGGATTTGAGCATTGCACAGCCAAGAAGTTTTACTGAACCCGTACCTAATAATTTTAATAATGCACCAGCTGAACCCGTACAAGATACTGCATTCCCAGCACCCTTGCCACCAAAAGAAGAGGATGGTGTGGCAAAAGAAGATGCATTCAATCGCATGCTCGGTTTTGAACCTAAAAAAGAGGCAGCACCTAAAAAGAAAAATGATGATGAATGGACACCTATCTTCTAGTGAATCATAAAAAGAATAGTGCAATAACCAGATATCTTGCAAGTTTTCCGAAAAAGACGTAGACATAGAACTTTTTCAGGTCGGAACCTGCAACGCCTGCAAACAGTGTCAGGGCATCGCCTATCACAGGGACCCATGAAAAGAATAGTATGGGGTTGCCGTACCGGTTAAATAGGTCTTTAGATCTCTTGAACTGTCTGTTGTCAATCTTTATGTATCTTGAAAGGATTGTCTTCTGACCTAACATCCCCACATAATAGTTTACAAGAGATCCTATAAAATTGCCGATTGATGCAACCAGGATCAAAAGAATCAGGTTGTGTCCTGAGTGTGCAAGATATGCAAAAAGTGTTTCTGAACCTAGCGGTAATATGGTTGATGCCAGAAATGCGGTCACAAACATTGAACTGTATGCATAGACTGATTCAAACATAATAATCATTTGTATTGCAATGATTTAAAAATAAAGTGTGTTTTTACCCTAAAAATGAAAAGACATATAAACCTAATCATAAAATCATAGATATATCTTTTATGTAAGTGTTCTTTATGAAAATGATTACTGACTACAAAAAATTGTTGCTTATCTCATTAATCCTTATTTTCTTCTCTGTGGGTGTGCTT
>DAOVHT010000041.1 GCA_030671745.1 Candidatus Nanohaloarchaea archaeon | reverse complement strand
CACAGGTGGCAGGATAAAGAAGATAATTGAAAAAAAGACCGACACAGACATAGCACTCCACGGTCACAAAATTGCAATCCTTGGCAAGTATGAGGATGTGGAAAACGCTAAGTCTGCAATTGAACTCATACTTCAAGGAAACGATTTCAAGACCGTTTTCACAGTCCTTGATAATAAATTGATTGATAGGTAATGTTTAGATGACAACAATCGCAGAAAGGAATGCAAAGGATCACAAGTCAATATCAGTCGCAGAATTTTTTGAGCGTAACAAGCACCTGTTAGGTTTCGAGAATGACCAGAAATCACTTCTGACCTGTGTAAGGGAAGCAGTTGACAATGCACTTGATGCCTGCGAGGATGCGCGCATACTTCCATCAATCTACCTCGAACTAAAACAATTGGACCCGACTCATTTCAAGCTGATAATTGAAGACAACGGTCCGGGTATCGTAAAACAGAACATACCGAACATATTCGCAAAACTTCTATACGGATCAAAATTCAACCTGAAACAATCCCGTGGTCAGCAAGGCATAGGTATCTCAGCTTCAGTCCTTTATTCTCAGCTGACGACCGGAAAACCTACAAAGATCTATTCCAAGATAGGTGACGGCAACACCCACATCTACGAGCTCAACATAAACATAAAGAAGAATGAGCCAGACATAATATCAGAACTCACAGTCGATGGTGACGGTCACGGTACAAGGATAGAGATGTGCATAAAAGGAAAGTACATAAGGGGTAAGCAATCCGTTGAGGAATACCTGATGGAGACCGCCATAATGAACCCTTTTGCAAGCATAGTCTACATAAATCCCGAAGGGAAACAGTTCGAATATCCACGGGCGATAGATACGCTTCCAAAAGCAGCAGAACCAATAAAACCACATCCGCATGGTCTTGAACTTGGTATCCTGATGCGTCTGATGAAACACACACCCTCAAAGAACCTGACAGCTTTCTTCACAACTGAACTGTCACGAGTAGGGAGAGGCAATGCAGTCGACATCTGCAACCGTGCAGGCATAAACCCAAAGACAAATCCAAAAAGAATTTCAAGAGATGATGTAGAAAAACTTCTGAATGCACTCAATACAGCAAAGATAGCAAAACCACCGACAGACTGCCTTTCACCGGTCGATGAAGATGCAATCAAGAAAGGTCTGAAAAAAGAGATGAACCCAGAATTCATTGCAGTCATGAGCCGACCGCCTACAGTCTATAAAGGATATCCTTTCCAGATTGAGGTGGGTATAGGCTATGGCGGTGACCTTCCCGCTGAAGGACCGATATCCATAATGCGATTCGCAAACAAGGTACCTTTACTTTATCAGCAGTCATCATGTGTCATCGCAAAATCAGTCATAAAGCTAGGCTGGAAACGATACGGTCTAAAACAGAGCAACGGATCGATACCTTTAGGTCCGGTCGCAGTTACAGTCCACATGGCATCCGTCTGGGTACCGTATACTTCAGAAGGAAAAGAAGCGATTGCGGCATATCCAGAGATCCAGAAAGAAGTGACACTGGCATTGCAAGGTGCCGCAAGAAAGCTAGGTATTTACATTTCAAAAAAACGAAAAAGCAAAGAGGCAGAGGAACGTCTGCGCGCATTTGATATTTATGCCGGAGAACTTTGCGTAGCCCTTTCAGATCTGACAGGTGTTGAGGCCGAAAAGATACAGACCAGCCTGAAACAGGTGGTTGCAGATAAAGTCGGCGACACATCAATCGTCCTGCACGGTAAAGGTATGGAGATACAGACCGATGATGGTGATGATGGCATGCCTAAAACACCCGTATCTGAACAAAAAGAACAAGAAGAAAACAACAATAATACACCACCACCAACCCAACAACCACATCCGACAGAACAATCAACCACAGCAAACGAGAATCCACAGTCTAGATTGGACATCTTCAACAATGACAAGACCAAAAAAGCACCGGAGACCGAAGAGACATCCGAATAGGTAATTATTATGAAATTTGAAAGCGATCCGATAGTTGCAGAGAAGATAACAAAGATGGGCAAGAAAGTAGTCGCAGACATATTTGATGGTAATGCACCCGCAGTAAGCCTTCCGGTCCGTGCATCATCAAATGTACATTATGATAAAGACAAAGGTCTCCTGTATCTTGGTAACAGCATGTCGGAAAGAAATTTCCTTAATTTCGCCCACACAAGAAAATTCATGCAGACCATGATAATCGCATCCAAATGCAAAGAACTGATCGAGAAAGGAAAGACGGCAAGTATCAGGGAACTTTATTACGAATTAAAACACAATATCCCGGGCACAAAAGAGAACACTTTTGAAGGCCAGGACGAATCAGATCCGTTGATTGAAGACCTTGAGACCATGACTGATTCGTTGAGAGAGGAACTTCACCTGAAAGCAGATAGCAGTGGTATACTTTTCGGTCAGATAGTGATTGAGGATACTGGTGACAGGATAGACTGTTCCAAGCTAGGAAAGTCAGGTCTTGCCATACCTTCAATCGTTGACGATTACAAATTCTTGGAATGTGACGCCAAATACGTATTGGTGGTCGAGACCAAAGCGATGGTTGACCGTCTTGTGGAAGAGAAATACCACATCAAGAACAACGCAATCCTGATAGGTCTCGGTGGTCAGGCTGCACGAGGTGCAAGACGGCTTATAAAACTATTGAACGAGCGCCTAAAACTACCGGTATACGTATTCACAGACGGTGACCCTTGGGGTTACTACATCTATTCTGTAGTGAAGACGGGTTCCATGAACCTGGCACACGAATCAAAACGTCTAGCCACACCTGAATGCAGATTCCTTGGTATGACAATGAAAGACATCGACACTTTCAGTCTGCAGAAGGTGACAGAACAGTTGAAAGACGTCGACAAGAAACGAGTCAACCAGCTTCTGAACTATGAATGGTTCCAGAAACTGCACTGGCGAAAGGAACTGAAAAGCATGCTGAATAAGGGCGCAAGGATAGAGCAGCAAGCACTGGCTTCAAAGAGCCTTGAGTTTGTTGCAACAGAATACCTGCCAGGTAAGATTGCCCGAAAAGAGTTCTTAGACTGATTTGATCTCTTAAAATCGTTCTAGAGAACCAAACCTATTTATGTGACATAGTCCAATTTTATTATATCTGCCAAGATTAAAATTAAGGTTTATGTGATATTATGTCTGAGATGTATGCTAAAGATTTAGTTCTGATAAGGGAAGGTAATGATCATTCTCTGTCCACTATGATGAATTCCATATCATCCATGTTATCAGATATATATGGTGTGTTATGTACCGATCCTGATAAAAAAGATTCATTCAAAGACATGATCTCATTTGTACCTTTAGGCAGCCTGTCCTATATCTCATCATTCAACATACATCATAAGCACAATGACATAAATTATGTATGCACATTCGACAAAGATAACACACTTAAGGATCTGCATGACTTCTTAGAGAAAAAGCATAACATAACAGCAATTGAAAGAATTATAGATGAATCCGAAAAAACGATATTGTACGACCAGAAAAGAAATAAAATAAAAGGGTATCATCTGATCTTCCCAAGACTGTTCGAGATAAAAGATAGAAAAGACATAGGCGACATCGGGATTATCATATTTGATAATACTTTTATGGATAAACTGGTAGGTAAAAAAAGAAAATATGGCTTATATTTCTCTAAGCTTCCGAAAAATATAGTCCCGGTTCTTGAATCTTTGACGAAATATCGTTTATTTTCGATTTGAAACTTTTTTTAGAGTACGGATATCGGAAATAATACAATACCTTTTTAAAATTTTTGATGTAACTTAGACTGTTACATACGTAACATCAATTTGCCTCGGTAGCTTAGTAGGTAGAGCGTGTGACTGTTAATCACAAGGTCGTAGGTTCGAGTCCTGCCCGGGGCGCTCTTATCATCATGGGAAGGTAGCTCAGCCTGGGAGAGCGCTAGACTGAAGATCTAGTTGTCGTGTGTTCAAATCACACCCTTCCCACTAGTAAAACAGGAGGTAAGCAGAGATGGACAATAGCAGCGATGTTATGGCCACTGCAGAACTATTAACTAATAAGCTTGCAGTATGGGACATAGAAGAACAGAAAAAGATATTTGATGAGAAATTTTTCGGCAAATACATTGAAGAAGAGAAGATTTCATATCTTCAGTTAAGTCTTGAGGAAGGCATGATCCTTCTTGAACGTGACCACATAACCATTCTTGATAAAAAGAAAAAGATGACAGTCAAGACTTTCTACAGTTTATGCTGTAAGATGGACCCTGAATTCTCGCAGAAATATACAGTCTACAGGGATCTGAGGAACCGTGGTTTCATAGTGAAATCAGGTTTCAAGTTCGGAACCCATTTCAGAGTCTACAACCGTGGCGTAAACCCATATAAATCAGGATCAAAAGAGCTAAAAGAACACACAAAATACAATGTCCATGCAGTCCCTGAGAACTATGCGCACTCCTACCAGGAATGGTCAAGGTACGTAAGGTTGAGCCAGAACATAAGAGCAAAAGCGCTTCTTGCAGTAGTTGACGAGGAAGCGGACGTAACTTATTATGTGATTACAAGGATAAGGCCGTAAGGATATAATTGTGGTTTTACTTCGATGTAGGGAATCCACTTTCTCTATTTTTCCATGGTAAATCTGATGTACATCCAGGGATGGTATTTTTTGGTTTTGTTATTTCTGAAGTATTACGTTCCTGCGCAATATTAGGGTTTAGGGGTACAATTTTAGGTATCTCTCTATTTTTCAGTCTATATTCTTTCATCTTATCTTTAAGATATGTACCGTCATTTAAGTCTGAGTACCATTTTTTTAACGTATATTCATCTGTTTGTATTATATTAGTCTGAGAAAATATTTTGTTTCTTATATCTATATATACATCCTTAAGAACAGTATCCTCAATGTCTAATTCACCCATTTCTTTAGATATATAACAGAAACTCTCATCATCATTTATATGTTTTTTATCTTCTATGATTGCGATTATCGTATCTTCTGGATTATATTTATTTGGTGTGTGGTCGTTTTCATCAGGATTTCTGGCAAGGTATACATAATAATGTATGGTGCCATATATATCATCATACTGTTTCCTATATTGTCTGTATATCATTACATCTGTGTCTTTTTCTTCTGGATATTTCCCTAAAGACATTTGTGTATGCATATCAACACCAAAGTTATACAATGTACTACTATTAAGTTATTGTATAACCTTTATAAATCTTATTATATCCCAAAAACACGCATTTATCATTTAAATCTTTAAAAAGCTTAATCTACAAACCGATAGTATGATTAAAGTCAAATTCCTGGGAACAACAGCAAGCATTCCTACAAGAGAGCGCAACCTACCATCAATATTCGTCATGTTCAAGGGCGAGCGCATCCTGTTTGATTGCGGTGAAGGCACACAGCGCCAGCTCATGGACCAGGGCCTTAAATTCATGAAGATAGATCATATATTCATAACCCACTGGCACGCAGACCATTTCGGAGGCATTTTAGGCCTGATACAGACAATGTCTCTTGAAGGACGTACGGAACCCCTCAATGTCTACGGACCGAAAAGGACAACCGAGTTCTTGGAACAGCTCTTGACAATCGGATATTTCGGTAGGAATTTCAAAGTAAACATAACTGAGATGAATGACGGTTTCACAGTTGAAGGCGACGGTTATAAGGTGACAGCCTTTGAAGTGACCCACAAGGTACCGGCTTTAGGCTACGTCCTTGAAGAAGACCCAAGAATCCGCGCAAACATGACAAAAGCAGCAAAATTCGGCCTAAAGACCGGTCCCTACATAGGAAAACTGAAAGCCGGAAAGACAATCGAGTTTAAAGGACAGACAATAACTCCAGAAGACGTGATAGAACACATCCCTGGCAGGAAAATTGTATACACTGGCGACACAAAATACGATACAAACACAATCAAGTATGCAAAAGATGCAGACCTTCTGATTCACGACTCAACATTTGCCTCAGACAAGACTGATGCAGATGAGATAGGTCATTCAACAGCCAAAGAAGCCGCAACAGTGGCCAAGAAGGCAGATGTCAAGCTTCTTGTCCTGACCCATATAAGCCGAAGATACCAGGAAAAAAAAGAGAACACATCACCGCAAGTCCTTCTTGATGAAGCGACAGAAGTATTTAAGAATACAATTTTAGCTTATGATTCTCTAGAGTTTGAGATAAAATAAAAATAGTAATAAAAGTGATACCATGCTTCCTGAAAACGTAAAAGCTATCCTTGAAAAGCAGAAATACCGGATTGCAGGCAACCATTCAGCAGTAAAGCTCTGCACCTGGACAAAAAAAAGTTTGAGGGGTGAAGGTGTCTGCTATAAGGAAAAATTTTACGGTATCAAATGCCACAGGTGTCTCCAGATGACACCTGCAGTATCATGGTGCCCAAACCGATGCGTATTCTGCTGGCGCGCAATCGAAAAGACTCTAGGTCCCGAGATGACAGGTACTGTGGACACACCCGAGACGATTCTTGAGGCGGCAATCGCAGCCCAGAGAAATCTTCTGACCGGTTTCAAAGGTTTTGCGGGCACCGACATGAAAAAATGGAAAGAGGCCCAAGACCCGAATCAGATAGCGATATCATTGACAGGCGAGCCGACAGCCTATCCCCTGATAAGCGATCTCATAGACCTGTGCAACAGAAAGAAGATGACGACGTTCCTTGTGACGAACGGCCAGTTTCCCGACCGCCTAGAAAACATGGCAAGTCCATACCAGATGTACCTCTCCGTGGATGCACCCACAAAAGAGATGTACAGAAAGATAGACGCGCCCATATTCAAAGATTACTGGGAACGGTTCACAAAGACCGTGGATCTGATGTCATCATTCACTTCAAGAAAAGCGGTCAGACTGACCCTTGTCAAAGGCATGAACATGTCCCACATAAAAGAGTACGCAAAGATAATTGAAAAGATCAATCCCAATTTCGTAGAAGTCAAGGCCTACATGAATGTCGGTTACTCAAAATACAGACTGTCAAGGGATGCCATGCCACTGCATTCTGAAGTAAAAGAATTCTCAGAAAAGCTTAAGGATGAATTGTCTTACAATCTAACGAATGAAAGCGCACCCAGCCGGGTAGTTCTTCTTTCAAGAAAATAACAAAATGATATTTGATTCTAATTTATATACTACTGAAATTAATAATATACTATGTCCGTCACAATCACCTTTGAAAAGAAACATTTCTTGATGGCAGGATTGATTATAGCACTCCCTTTCATGATTCTCGCAATAAGCAACATCTTCGCCGCAACAACAATGCCACTTGTAGGCCATTCAATATCTGAACTTTTTGTTGATGGGAATCTTGATATGAATGGTTTTAATTTAACAAATACAGAAACAATTACATTAACTAGTCTCTGTTTCGATGGTGTCTGTAAAAGTAGTTGGTCTGAACTTGCAGAGACTATTCTCTGGGGTAATAATAATTTAGAGACAAATGAAGGGGCGTATTGTGAAAGTCAATATGGTACTGCACCTGTTGGTGGCTGGTATTATTATGATAGAAATGCAATAGATGGCGCTTGTATTATTGTATATAATGGTTGGGTTGGTACGACCTGCCCGTCAGGTTATCAAGATCTAAAGACGATTACCGAACAGACAACTGGCTGTTGTAGATTTTTCGATGACGGCCGTACCTGTTTTTCATCATGCACTACAGGATTTCATCCAACATGGGGTAATGATCCTTTCAGAGAAACTGTAAGTTATACTACTTATTGTGGTGCTTGTATAACTAGGACAGTAACAGCTAATGTACTATATACTAAATGTGTACATTCTTAATCACTATTTTTGTTAGAATCTATGTTTTTTAGTTTGTCGTGATTAAACAAGCTATATATTTACTTTTTCACTCTTCAACAGTCTTCTTACCTTTCTCATGTTGAATTAAATCATAATTTATATACTACTGAAAATAATAATATACTATGTCAGTCACAATCACCTTTGAAAAGAAACATTTCTTAATGGCAGGGATAATAATAGCGCTTCCTTTCATGATTCTTGCAATAAGTAACATCTTCGCAGCAACCACAATGCCAATAGTAGGTCATCCAATATCCGAACTTTATGTTGATTCAGACCTTGACATGGGTGGGAATGCCATTATCAATTCTGGAAACATTTCAATAAGTGGTTCGGAGAATGGAATAGTATTTCCTGATGGTAGTGTACAAAAAACAGCAGTTAACAAAAGTACATATAATGTTTTTGGTAAATGTACTGGTTGTACTGCTTCAGGTGGTAGTAGTGTTACGTGCACTCCCTCTGATGAAACAGCAGATTTATGTCCTGTGGGTTGGATTGAAGTTTATTTTGCTAAACATGATACTGATTTTAATGCTTTAGGATCTTTATATACGAATCCTGGAACAGTTACTGATACAACGCTTACGGCAGGGTATAGATCCGTAAAGCATGCAGGTTGTGGAGTTACAGTAAATGTTGTTGATGTATATGGGGGTATATTGGATACACAAACATCTTCTAGGGGTGGTCTTTCAAATGGTTGGACTTATTGTGCTGCTTGGTGCTCATATCGTATATGTCAACAGAATTAATTTAAAGAAATAAATATATGATTTAACCTTTTCACTCTTCAACAGTCTTCTTACCTTTCTCCTGAGGTATTATAGAGATCTTACCCTTTTTCATCTTCTTCTCAATCTGTCTGCCTTCAAAGAACCTATCAAGGAATATTGCAAGCGCAGATATCTCAGAATGCGGAGTATTACCGACCGCAACATTATAATCTGAAATATGATAGACCTCACCGGGAACTTTCTGCGACCCGACAATGACAAGCACATCCTTATCCTTACCATCTTTTCTGATATCGCCGATCTTATCAGGAAGATTCATGCCGTACATGGTAAGGTGCACGACAATACCGCCATCTTTCTTGTGGTTTTTTATGATCTTCATGAACTGCT
>DAOVHT010000112.1 GCA_030671745.1 Candidatus Nanohaloarchaea archaeon | reverse complement strand
TGGGGGACAGTGCTGATGTCGTAAGGAAGAAGATCAACCGGACATTTACAGGTGGTCGTGAGTCTTTAGAGGAACAGAAAGAAAAAGGCGGCAATCCTGATGTCTGTAAGGTCTATGAATTCTTCAGATTCCATCATCCTGATGACAAGTATCTTTTGGATCTGACAAAAAAATGTCGTGCAGGTAATATTCTTTGCGGGGAATGCAAAGGTAACTGCATCAAGTTCATAAATGATTTTCTTTCTGTGCATCAGAAAAAGTATGAGGCTGCATTGCCAACCGCTAAAAAGATAGTCTATGGTTGATTCTTCATTAGGTTATGTAATGATTGACCACTTATGTATGCACTGAAAGCGGTTGTCAGTTTATCTGGATGTGTCTTGTTTGTAGTTATTGTTTTTGCGTAGTCTGTGAAATTCTTGACCTTTCTTTTATTGTCTGCAAAGGATTTCATGTCAGGGACTGTCCTGAAATATTTTGACATGGGCATTATTAATTTCTGTCGTTCATGGTTGTTGAAGTGACCGTATTTTTGAAGGATGCTGTCTATTTTCCATATTGATCTGAATGCGTTCTTATATTGGTCCTCTCTTTGTTTGCCGTGGTCTTTTGCATAGTTTGAGATGATGCCTTTTATGAATTGGTGTCGTGTCTTGATTCTTTTGAATATGTTTCTGTCTGAGAAACTGCCGTATTGACAGTAATATGCGAACGCTTCTGATATTGGTGATAATCTTATGTGGCTATAATCTATCTTTTTGTTGGTGATTGATGGTTCTTGTTTATCTATCTGTTTATCGATATGTGTCAATGTTTTATTGAATTCTTTTTTTAGTTTGGGTATTTTCTGTTTTGTCTGGGTTTGTGTTTTTTTCCCATTTTTGTTTTCTGTTATCTGTTGTTCATTTTGGATGTCATTATAGGTCTTTATCTGTTTATTCAGTATTGGTATATATTTTCTTTTTCTGTACTTTATGAAATCATATCTGTCATTTTTCTCTTTTAACCATGTCTCTAGATCAGTTATGATCTCTTTTGCATCTGGATATTGGACTTTCAATCTTGTCAGGGTCTTATCTATATTCTCATTCTCCAGCCATAACCTGTTCAGTTCTTTTCTTAGCTTCTTTGAGCCGCCTGTCAAGTATTCTATCGTGTGCGCGCGATGGAACAGTTCGTGGCCAAGACAGTCATCTTGCACTACTGATATCTTTCCGGTCCTTGTCGCCAGGAATCCGTTTATCTCTTTTTGTCTATATTCCATTATCTTATCTTTGTTTATTGCGCCAATTGTGGTGTCTATGTTTCCGTGCGGGTTCAGGCCGATGGATTTAACCAGATCTTTCTGTTGTTCGAAATGGAGTCGGTTGTGTCTTTTTGATTTTTCTCTCTGGAGGAGACCTAGACTTAAGAGAAGCAGTAATATGATTGAACTTATCCATAGGAGCATATGTGTATTTGGGTGATGTCTCTATAAATGATTATTCTTTTTGATTTGTTTGATTATGTTTTTATGTGTTGGCATTTTGATATTTTGTGTGTGGGTGTTAGTAAATCTATATAAACCATCTTCTATAAATATGAGTTATGGTGTTGAAGTCTAAATCAAGCTTAGCCTTGTCTCTTATAATTGTTGTTATGTTTTTGATGCAACCTGTTCTTGCGCAAGAGCCGTTTTCAGTAAAAGTATTGACAGAGAAACAATCAGTATATGTCGGTAATTCGGCAGATTATGTCATCGAGGTCATAAATAATCTTAATGAGACTGCGGATGTCCAGCTTTTTCCTACAAGTACATACAGTAGTTGGTTTGTGACGCAAGAAAATTATACTAGGTCTATCGGTTCAAATGGTACTGATACCATATCTGTAACTATTGTGCCTTCACTTGGGACTTCAAGCGGGAACCTTGCAATCTCTGTAAGTATCTGTCAGGTGCGAAGCAATGTCTGTTCGGATTCTTTCATAAATATACAGGTCATAGACAAATCACAGCTTAAGATACTGAGCTTTGAACCTGAGTCTTCTGAATCACCTATGGGTGCTGGTGCAAAATTCATGTTCCGTCTGGAAAATCTTGGGGAATCAAACATTGTGTCCTATAAATTGCAGGTTGATGCTTTTGATATAAATGAGAATCTGGTGTCGAACCGGACTGTTGATCTAGATACGATTCCTAGTAATTCATTGTATCCTCGTGATAGTGAAGCATCTGTGCTCCTTGTTTTTGATGCTATCGGCACTTATGATGTTGCTGCAAAGATAATTGACAGTACTGGCGGTGTCGTGCAGACTGAGACTTCAAAGATTACCATAACTGTGCCTCCTGAAGTCAAGACCGAGATAATAGATAAGAATACTGTTCCTGGTATACTGTTTGAGACGACAACATATTCAATCCAGAATAAGAACTCAAAAGTGAATAGTGTTGAGGTTACACATCCTGTGTTCCTGTCACAACTGATCTATTCATTTTCAGATAAGCCTGAAATTGTTGAAGTTGATGGTGTGAAATCATTTATCTGGAGGTGTGATTTGGCAATTTCTGGTACTGATGGTGATTCTTGTGGATTCAGCGTGACTGCTAATTACTGGGTGATATATCTTGCAGTGATCATATTGTTGCTTTTGGCAGGATTTGTCTATTTTGAGATTGAAAAGCCTAAGATCAAAAAGACACACATCAATAAGGGTGAACTTCATTCTATCCATATCTCTATTAAGAATAACAGTTCTAAACCGCTTGAGGATGTCAAGGTTACAGATATTCTTCCTGCTGTGCTCAAGGTGGTCGGGGATTATACTGTCAAGCCTACAACTATCAAGAAAAGACATAACTGTTCTGAACTGATCTGGAACTTGGGCAAATTAAAAAGCAAGGAAGAGCGCATATTGACTTATAATGTGAAACCTGTCGTTGAGGTTGATGGCGGGATTGATCTGCCTGCAGTTGAGATAAAAGCTGTCAATGCACGAGGTAAGCATGAGAAAGTCATGTCAAAGTCTATTGTTCTGTCTTGAGATTGGTTGTTTGAACCGTTGGTTTTAAAAAACTTTTCAGTGTATTATATAATTGTTGGTTTTATCTTTTTATTTATCCCGCCTTAGCTCAACCTGGAAGGCATAGTTTTTGCCTGGGGATTAGAGCACTCGGCTGTAGTCGAATACACAAGCGTGTTTTCGTCAGTTAGCCTGTGTTCGTATAGTGACCGAGGTGTTCCCAGTTCAAATCTGGGAGGCGGGATTTCTTTCTTTTTTCATCTTAAAATGTCTTTTTAATGGATAAATCAATAAATTTATAATGATTTGATATTAATCTATGATTGTTGATTTTGTATGGGTGGTTTGGATAATAGTTATGTGGATTCGAAAGTTGGTATAATAACTTCTGATCCAATATTGATTAAAGATGATTTAGATAAAAAACATATTCCTTATTTTTTGCTTTATGGAGATGAGTCTAAATCTGGTGTAGAAACTTGTTTTGTTACATCTAAACCTTTGGGTGAAGAATTATTTTATGATATTCGTCATCATCCAAATACACAGGGGTTTGCATATTTACGTGATGGGTTTGAATTTTCAAAATATATTGCTGAAAACACAGTTGGTCGGGTGGCTGAAATATTTAAGACAAATTTACCTCCAGATGTTATGGATGATGTAATGAGGTACATTAATCTTTTGCCTGAAGATGTTTCAAAAGAATTAAAGATGTATTTTAGATCTTAATTAGGAAAATAATCTGATTTTTATTGATTTTTTATATTTAAATCGTCTTGAAAAAACATACCTTTATAAAATAAATGAGAGGGTACAGTTAGCTT
>DAOVHT010000096.1 GCA_030671745.1 Candidatus Nanohaloarchaea archaeon | reverse complement strand
ATACCGGCCTGCTGACACACAGTATCAACAGTACTACCCCCAATAGAATTATTATCCCTGACTTTGATCTCAAGCTCAGTACCGAACGGATTGCTTATATTTAAATATAATTTTACAGTATCACCGGAATTGACCGTAGATACCTGAACCAATTTTTCAACAGAGAGCACATCAGAAGCATACACCCCACCAGATAAAAAATACAATAAGAACACAAGACATACAGACATTGAAACAGAAGAGTATCGCACCGCCACAAGAACACCATAAACCTAAATCAGGACACAACCCGATACTTGACCTGCCTGATATAAAGATCGCACAGCACGAGCGCAAAACCCAAAATGATAAACCAGATCATAGTACTTGTCGGCTCCTGTTTTCTCTCAATCTTTTCAGACAATGTCTTATATATATCATTCAACGTCTCAGTATCGACCGACTTGAAATAATCACCACCCGTATCCTCAGCAATCTTTTTGAGTGTAGCCTCGTCAAACTCAGCATACTGCGGTCGTCCAAACCAGTCATAACCCAATATGACAGGCTCATTTGACCCCATACCGACAGTATACACCTGTATATCCTGCTCTTTCGCAAAACCTATGGCCTCAACCGGAGTTATGACACCCGCATTGTTCACGCCATCACTCAAGAATATGACCACTTTCTTCTTACTGGGCACAGACGTGACCATGTCAACAGCAAGAGCGAGCCCGTCACCGATTGCAGTCCTACCCTGACTGACAGACACGGCATCAAGATTGGTGAGTGTCCTCTCCCGTGACGGTGTCAAGAAAGATTGTGTTGTAGCACCCTCCGAAAATATGACAATGCCTGCCCGATCATTAGCTTCTAGACTTTCAATGAATGTGCGCGCACTGACTTTTGCAGCCTCCATCCGATTAGGCTGATAATCAGTCGCAGACATAGAACCCGATACATCAAGCGCAAGGACGACATTCACACCCTCACCTTTGTGCATGAGCTCAATCTGCGGATCAGAAAGCGCAAATATCAAAGATATAAGTATCATGAACTCAACAACAAAGATGATCCGGTTCCGTTTAACAGACACAGACGGCTTGACCGACCTGCGGATAAGTGACAGGTTAGAGAATTTAATCGCAGACATATGCTTCTTTCTCTGCCCTGAGACATAGATGTAATAGATCAATGGTAAAAGCGCAAACAATATAAGATACGACGGATTAGCGAAATTCATTTCTTAGACCCCCATCTCTTATCAGGCTTAGTCTTATTGCCACCCTTGATCTTATTCTTGCCAGCACCACGAGCCCCGAAACCGAACACATTATCAACAACACTATCCACACGGTTAAGCCCATCTATAAACCCGACAAAGATTTTATCAATAACACCCATACGATAAAGATGATACAACACAGTTACAGGAACAACCGCCACAACAATTTCAAAGATACTCATTTCAGGACTATACAAATAAACAATAAACGACAAAGATAACAACAACAGTACCTGCCTTAAAAGATAAGGTATTGACTTCAGGAACCTAAATATACCAACATCAGTCACCTTAACCTCAGAAAACAAAGATTTCCACGCAATAAACATTGTTGCCATGATAGATACTACAAAAAATTCAAACCCTGAAAGCTGCATAATATCAATCTTCAAGTAACTTGTATATTTTAAGAACCCGACAGTTGAAAAAACGACCAACGAAAATATAATGATATAGACCAGACCACGAACTAAAACAGATATCTCGCGACGGACATCAAGCCCTGTCATCTTTGAATTATATATTACAGCCACAACAGAAACTAGTAGTATACACAAGACATACAACCATGGTATCTGAGATAATGGTTCAAGTAAAAGTCCACTCATGCAGATAACCTCCTTTTGGCTCGCATCTTCAAAAGCCCAGATATCTTAGAACTACCATCATCAGTTGTAGACACAGACACATGATCAATCCGTTTCTTACGCATGAACCTGATCAACCTTTCCCTGTCAGTCCTGACATTCTCCTCAAAATCAGCACGGAATGAAGCATCAGAAGTATCGACCAGCATCTGCTCACCCGTCTCGTCATCCTCAAGCTCAATCAGACCCACATCAGGGATGCTGACCTCGCGCGCATCATAAAGGTCAACCGCAATGACATCATTCTCTTTTGAAAGATAACCCAGCTCACGCGAATAATCCCTGACATCATCCATGAAATCAGATATCAGAAATAAGATAGACCTCTGCTTGATCACATTTGACAGAAACCCTAAAGGTGCCTTAAGCCCGGTACCCCGCGACTTAGACTCAAAAGAGACAATCTCATGAACCATCCGCATCATATGTTTCTTACCTTTTGACGGATAGATACATTTCTCAACCCTATCAGAAAAAAGTACAAGCCCGATAGAATCATTGTTCTTTACAGCACTTAAGGCAACCGATGCGCATATCTTAGCGGCCGCCATCCTCTTGAAAGAATCCTGTGTGCCGAAATCAAAAGACCCGGACACGTCAACAACAAGATATACAGTCATGTCGCGCTCTTCAACAAACTCCTTGACATAAGGATGCCCGAACCGCGCAGTCACATTCCAGTCAATTGCCCGCACGTCATCCCCCGGCACATAACCACGGATCTCACTGAATTCAAGACCGCGACCCTTAAACATAGACATGTGCGCACCGTGAACCCGGCTATCTGACAGTTTCCTAAACGATATACCTACATCTCTTGCCGACTTAAGTACATTTTTGACTTCATCTTTCTTATCTTGCTGAAAATCATCCATATACACATGCACCAGACCACATCATAAAAAAATCAAGGCGACTTGACATTTGAAAGTATCATGTCAACCAAGTCATCCGTACTGACACCTTCAGCCTCAGCCTCATAAGTGAGTATTATCCTGTGCCTCAACACATCAGCCGCAATCTCCTTGACATCATCAGGGATTACATAACCTCGTCCCTGAAGGAGCGCATGAGCCTTCGCACCTAAAGTAAGCCAGATAGATGCCCGCGGTGATGCCCCGTACTCAATAAGATTATCGATATCAAGACCATACTTTTTAGGGTCACGAGTTGCAAACACAATGCTCACTATAAAATCTCTGACCTTATCATCAAGATATATCTCATGGCACAGCTTCTGCATCTCGATAATCTTTGCAGGTTTTATGACTTTCTTCGCCTCAGGTACTGTCGACCCGGTCATCCGAGATATTATCTCCTTCTCTTCATCCTCAAGAGGATAGTTGACATTCACCTTGAACATGAACCTGTCCACCTGCGCCTCAGGAAGTGTGTAAGTGCCTTGGGTCTCAAGCGGGTTCTGTGTAGCGAGCACAAGGAACGGTTTAGATAACGGATAAGTCTCGCCGGAGATTGTCACCTGTCTCTCCTGCATAGCCTCAAGAAGCGCAGACTGCGCCTTAGGCGGTGCACGGTTTATCTCATCTGCAAGAATGAAATTAGCGAATATCGGCCCTTTCTTGGTTGAGAATGTAGCATTATTCTGATTGTATATCTTAGTCCCCACAATGTCAGCAGGAAGAATGTCTGGCGTAAACTGTATCCTGTTGAAGCTTGCATCAACCGTGTCAGATAATGTCTTAATCATGAGCGTCTTAGCAAGACCTGGCAGACCTTCAAGAAGAATGTGCCCATTAGCGATAAGCGCGATCATGATCCTGTCAACAACTGCAGACTGCCCCACCACAACTTTAGTTATCTGCGCAACCACCGCATCAATATCATTGGAATATTCACTTGCGCGCTTGTTCAGCGCCTTAATCTCTTTGTCTTCCATACCAACACCATCTAAAGAAAAATATATGTAAATAAATGTTTGAAAAAGTATTTATCTGTTTGTCATACAATAACCATTGAACTTGATACTACTTAATATTTAATTCTATATATTTATAAGAAGAGAGCGCAAGATATATGTAATCATGATAAACTTAATCAACACACCTCTTTTTAAAATTAAAAATCAATATTAACCTATGAGCCTAGAAAATCTTCAAGACGGTCAGTTCCTTGTAACCCTACAGGCCATAGTCTACAATACGAAGACAAAAAAGATACTGATAGGCTTAAGAAAGAACGACCCAAACATAGAAGAGCTCAGCTGGACATTCATCGGAGGAAAAGCAAAAGACCAGGATCTTGAAGAATCACTGAAAAATACAGTAAAAGAGAAGACAGGACTTGATATTAACATAAGAAACATTGTTCATGCCAAGACATATCCAGAAAACCGAAAGATAATATCAATCTATTTCTGT
>DAOVHT010000019.1 GCA_030671745.1 Candidatus Nanohaloarchaea archaeon | reverse complement strand
TTTAAAAAGTTATCTAAAGAAATAATGACTGCTATAGATAGTCCCGTAGTGTAGAGGCCAATCATTCCAGACTCTGGATTTGGGAACCCAGGTTCGAATCCTGGCGGGACTATATTTTTTTCTTAAATCCACACAATACTTAAAAATGACAATACCTAATTACATCTATGAAACCCACCCGATTCGCAGCGACAGCGTACATAATCTTCAAGAATAAAGTCCTTCTAGTAAATCACCCAAAAATAAAAAGATGGTTACCGGTCGGCGGGAAAGTCGACCCTGACGAGACACCGGATCAAGCAGTCCTAAGAGAGATCAAAGAAGAGGTGGGTCTTGATGTAAAGATAATGGCGCAAAAAGAGGTCCTATCAAACAAAGTAGTTTCCTATAGGTATGCACAGCTTGAAGATCTGGGCAAGAAATTCCATTTTGATTTCATCTACTATGCAAAGTCCGACACTGATACCATACAACTTGATGCAGAAATAAGTGAAGCTAAATGGTTCACATATACTGATTATTTGAAGATAAAAGATGAACTGTTTGACGACGTCAAAAAGGAACTGGAAATAATTTATCTGCAAGAGATGCCTTACAATCCCTATATGTTGATCAACAAAAAAAACATAGATAAGATAAAAGACAACGATTTTGAAATCGTGGTGGTGAATCATTGCGACACCAAAACTGAAAGATTTATCCAACACTTAAAACAATTATTTGACACAAAAATTTATTTTATCTGCAAAAGATATTCATATGATGAGAAGAGCGCAAAAAACATATCAAAAATGGCTGAAAACAAAGATTTTTTTGATACTGATGTTATTATCTCTGAATTAAACAGACACAACAAAAAAATACTTGTCTTTGATTTATCTGGGATATTCTATAATTTATCAAAAGATATCACAGACTCAAAACGAATATGCCTTATCGAAGATACAAAAAACGGACTCAAAGAAAAGAACGATAACATTCCACGAATATCAATAGCCACATCCAACCTGAAAAAATTGATAGAGAACCCACTTGTTGCAAAAGGTATATTTGATGCATTCATCACATATTCAAGAGATTACAATTATGAGTTCGGACTGAATAAACGCGTTTTAATATTAGGTACTGGCAGCATCGGTTCTTATCTGATAAATATCCTTGAGAAACGATTCACTCACGTCTGCGGGTATGATACTGATATCGTAACGAGCGCAAAAATGTTATTGAACAATCACGACATGATAAAAGACATTGATAAGGTCTCAACTTATGACATAATATTCAGCACAACCGGAACTGATTCAGCTCTTGATCTGGATCACCTGAAAATCCTTAAGGATAATGTTTACCTTATCAATTGTTCAACTAACAATGCAGAATTCTCTCAAGATCAGATTAAACAATATAAAATAAAAGATGACGGACTTACAGAAATAATAACTATCAATAACAAACGAATAAATCTTCTCAACTCAGGATACCCGATAAATTTCTATAAGCAGACAGGCACGGACAGTAAGGCGATAGACACGGTTTTTGCATACATGATAGACAGTCTTGTCGAATGGATAACAAATCACAAACAAAACGATAACGTTGACCTGGAAACAGACAAGATAATGCAAAAAGAGACCTCAGAAAAATACATACGCTACTTTTTCAACAGTTATGTCCGACACTGATTCAAATATGGTTCATATGAACCAAAAAAGAATCAATATCAATTTAGAAATAATTTAAAAAAAGAAAAAAGATAAGGGGTCTATCCCTTGACATACCTTCTGTAGAAGTCAGCGATAAAGATGTTTTTTGTAAACATCTGCGCAGGGATACCGACCAAGAATATTGCCATAATCATAAATATGATTGTAAGGGCAATCCCTTTCAATATCGTCACAATATAGTCTCCAACATTCTCAGTCACAGCCGTAAGTATACCGAACTCAAAATAAGACTCTACAGTCTGTTTTCTCAGGAAGTTCATGTTGAGCAGAGGAATCATAAATATTGCCGTCGCTAAAGTTACAATGCTTGAAAGCGTCTCACTGACCATACCGATTCCGCTTATCAATACCATATAGACCAAAAAGAACGGTATCGCCTTCAAAAACATCATGAACCCGAGCTTCATGTCATCTGCAAACTGTATCGTTGGCAGCTCTTCAAACTTACCGTCGATGAACTCATTTACGATCCGCACAATATACCCGAACAGCGCAAACCATCCGAATATTGGCACAAATAACCATAACGCATTCAGCATACCTTTCATCCTGTTGAAAGGATACCTTATCGCGACCTCAAATTCTAATGTTTCCATAGTAACACCCTTGCATATAATTTATCTTTTAGATTATTTATGTTAGTACCTAACTTTTACCGACCCATCCGACAAGTTTCTGATATGCAAGGATCTTGCTGTGCTGCTTACCGAACCATTTGCAGTAGAACGAATTGATGGTCGCATTTATCCCTGATTCGCCTCTTGATATTGCAAGCGCACCCAACCGTCCCATATCGACAAGCATCCCTGCCGCAGCCGGACTGTCATTGATCCTGCCGCAGATATATATCTCATCTTCCGCACCATTGAAAAGTCTCATGGGGAAATGCATGAATATCGCTTTCTTGTCACCGAGTGTAGATAGGTATCCATGCGGTTTTATGTCTGATGGCATGTCATACCCTAAGATATCTTTTGCGCACCCTGTCTTGGTTATCTTCTTGCTCTCGTTCCGTTTCTCGTCCTGGAGCCTGTAGAAGTCCATGTTGCCACCCCAGTTGGCACCTATAGCGCTCAGTATCTTCCTGTTTATCTCCTTGTAATGTTCCATGAGGTCAGACAGCAGCCGTGACTGCCCTGAACTGATGTCATCGCCTATCAGCACAGAACCGCTCTTTTCCGCAAGCTCAGTAAACACAGTACTGTTTGCTATCTTGCTCGGTATCCCGTTGATGTGGACAATGCCCCGTCCTCTTTTTTTGGCTGCCGCAAATGCGCAGTATGCATAGAACATGGATGCAGTGATCTTGTCTTTTTCATCATTTTGAATTATTGCCTCAAGCGCAGAAACCGAACCGACATCATATATCTCTTCAGTTGCAGTGACAACGATCGTGCAGTCAAGGTCTTCCTCGATTATACGCTCCACAATGATCTTTGCACTATCCTCAAGAGTATTGCTGTCATCGACACCTTCAGCCTCAAATGGCATACCGTCGGTAGAACCCAGATTGACGCCCTGATGTATCTTGATACTGTCGAATGCCTCCATCTGCTTAAGTTCTGGATACATGCCGATGAATGATGACACTTTCTTGCCTATCTTTCTTCTGTCCACATCAAACCCGCACACTACATCGATTTCCTCAACATTGCACCCAGGTATCCTGTTCTCAAGAGGTATGCCTGTAAGGTCAATCTCGCCTGCCTTGACCCTTTCAATGCCGCAGGTCAACGTTGATGCGACATAACCGAAACCGAAAAAACCAATCTTTAATCTTGCCATTTTAATCACATGATACTTATGATTTACATTTGGCGCAAACAGATATATATCTTATATTTTTTATCTGACCTGACCCATTTTTAAAAGCTATGATAATAAGATATATAAAAGTTATCATATACAAGATAAAGTATGGAAGTATTATCTCTTGAAATAATTGTTGATGACAAGAAAAAGGTCTTGGAAGGAAAGCTTAAAGGTGCAGAGAATATCGATTCTTTCGAGATCGAGGATCTTGACAAGATAGATGCACGTAAATCAGTAGTGATCTTCTTGAAGGAGCCTGTGAACATAAACTACATAAACCAGTTATTGGTCTCTGTTTTAGGCGAACATAAGGCAAAGGTTATTGATTAAACCTCATAACAAGGTAGTGTGGGGTTCAGTAGTTTTTCTTTAAGGTAATCAAATAAATCTTCTGTTCTATATCTATCTATAATTTTCTGTAATGTGTCTCCAGGTTCTAAAGGTATAAGTTTAAGTTCTTTTTCAGAAAATACATCATGTTCTAAAGCATATGCTATAAGTTCTGGATGAGGTAAATTTTCAAATACAAATCCATTGCTTATGATTTTATAATCATCCCATATACGTGCTGTGACAGGGTTTCTTAATGCTTCTTTAATATTTTCATCATTAAGTATGCCGTTGCCATATATGGTTCTTAATGTATCTTGGTTAGCGAGTGCATAATCATTGAGCTGATTTAGTTTTATATTACCAATCTCCGCTAATATCATTTCACGAATATTGTCTTCAAAGTCTGTATTGTCCTTACCTTCAAATCCCATATATTAACACCAATTATCTATGTAATGTATAAAAAATAAATCCATGTATTAAGCTATAATTAGGTCTAAAAACTTATAATAATCACTGCTTATCTACAAAAAAATCAGGAAAAAGAAAGAAAAAATAATGTTTAGAACTGTTTGTTCTTAATGATCTTGATCATGTATCCAGCCATTTTGTTTCTGATGCTTTTGCTTTCAACAACATTTTTAGCTGCGATCGCTTTCTTGTTCTTATCAAAATCTGTGGAGAATTCTTTAGGATTCTGTTCGTAGATACGTCTAGCGCCTCTCTTAATGAATGTGTGTTTTATTTTACCCATATCGTCACCAATTGCAAAGACTTTTAAAGATAAAGTTTTATAAACCTTTGTATAATCGTTGGTGTAATTCTATATGTATACTTATATCTCTCTTAATCCTATAGGTCTGTTCGCGCATGACGCAAACGGTAAACAGTTAGCTTCAATCATATTTAAGCTTGATGACGCAAAAGACAGATTCATCGCTGCAAGCCATCCAGAGCTTACAGAAGACGACAGAGCCCTGATCAAGAAACTAGGAAAAAAAGATGACCAAATCATCTTCGAGATACCAAAAGATGGTTTCTTTGATGAATTTCCAAACATTTCAGGGGACACCATACGAAACAACCTCTCAAAACTTGCAATATCGACCGGTTTCGTAAAAGATGCAGGTGAATATTATCTCTATATCAACGAACTCAACTCAACAATTACAAAGACATCAATCAAGGCAGCATCAACAGATGACCGTCTATTGGTCCATGCAGTAAGCACAATTGACGAGCTTGAATCCACAGCAAACACATTATCTATCCGTCTTAAGGAATGGTATGGTCTTTACTACCCTGAACTTCTTGAAACTGTAAAATCCAATGAGAAACTTGCATCTTTGTTGGCAACAACACCAAAAAGAGAAGACCTATCAGAAGATGCCGGATTAAGTATGGGTGGCGACTATTCTGAAACTGATATCTTGCAGTATCAAAATTATGCAATTATGATAAATAGCATTTATAGACAGATGAAAGAACTTGAAGCTTATGTTGACAGAAAAGCGACAGAGATTATGCCAAATGTTACAAGGATAATCAGTCCCACACTAGCATCTCGTCTTCTGGCAGATGCCGGTTCTCTTGAAAAGATAGCAAAACTACCATCATCGACCGTGCAGGTCATGGGTGCTGAGAAAGCGCTTTTCAGGCACATAATGGGTCAGGGACCGTCCCCTAAACACGGTCTGATTTTCCAGGCACCGGTCATCAACCAGTCAAAAAAGAACGAGCGAGGTAAACGTTCCAGAATGCTTGCAAGCACACTATCAATCGCATTCAGGATGGATTATTTTGACAAAAAATTGACCGGCGGCGACCTGCTTAAAGAAAAGTTTGACAAGAAAATAGAAAATCTCAAGGGTTAATTATTATGAAAGATACAATTGATGGCATTTACAGATTCGGTAAAGATTTTGCAACACTGAGCATGGTGCAAAGATACAAAGTATACGATGAGAAGGTAATCCGTAAAGGTAAAGATGAGTATCGAGTCTGGGATCCTAAAAAGAGCAAGTTAGGAGCCGCACTTAGGATGGGTCTTAAAGAGACAGGTCTTTTTGAGGGCGCAAAAGTATTGTATTTAGGTATCGCAAGCGGCACAACTGCAAGTCACATTTCAGACATTGTAGGTCCACGCGGCGTGATATACGGTGTTGAATTTTCACCACGGTCAATAAGGGACCTTCTGTATGTTGCAAAGAGAAGACCGAACATAATGCCAATATTGTCCGATGCACGGATGCCGCAGCAGTTCGCATCACGGGTCGAGAACGTGCATGTCCTATATCAGGACATAGCGCAGAAAGACCAGAGCGCAATCTTCATAAGAAACGCAGAGACTTTCCTGAAAAAAGGCGGTCTTGCAATGATTGCAATCAAGGCAAGGAGCATTGATGTCAGCGAGAACCCTAAAAAGATATTCGCGCAAGAGCGAAAGAAACTGCAGGAGAAGTTCGACATAATAACAGAATTGAATCTCGGTCATTTCGAGGTTGACCACGCATTCTTTGTCTGTAAGTTGAAGTGATTATCTTCATAAGTTCTCTATCCCTATAAGGATATCATTTTTGATGTGCGGGTATCCCGTATTTAAGATTTTTCTAGCTTTGGTCCTGACACTATCATCAGCGCTGTGTAAGAGTTCATTCATTTTCTGTAATCCCTTAGGACTTAAAAGCATATCTTCTGCCCATTTTTCTGGATTTTTTATACGACCTATCAATGAATCATACATGTGGGATGTTATTTTTTCAGTTTCTAAAAGATAATCCCAAGCAGACTCATTAAGTTTTACAACTGCATGTGACTTCAATCCTGCCTCTTTTATTGCTTTAATTCCTTCAACTTCCATTCTATCAACAAAGAAAAAAACATCATTTATAGTTCCACCAACTTTTCGAATCTTTGGTGCCCACATATCTCGCACAGATGAACCTTGGTTGTTAAGATCAGCTACATGCACCACCGTTTTACTATTCATGTCTGCTCCAATAATTTTGTCTTCTTTATATAATATAGTATATGGTTTTGGGATAGAATATGCAACAGGTGCTGAAAATGGCCAATCTCGAGTTGCACCACCTGAGATGTTATCAAAATTATCGCCTATACTATCTGATATTAATTTTATGATGGAATCAATTGCATCTTGATATGATTGGGGTTCATCTAGGACTACTGTACTTTGTATATAATATGGACCAATCTTTCCAGAAGTATAGACTGCAAAAAGTTCAGGAAATTCAAGTCCACCATTTCTGACGATTGCATCAATGTTTTTAATCTGGCATTCTGTCAAGTTATAATCCATAATAATCATCTGTAATGGATAATTTAGTGCCTAAAATTTATAATCTTATTCATATTCAGACCTTAATAAAAAATATTCCCATTTCTTATCTTTTACGACCTGATAAAGCCCCTCAACCACGCCCAATGATTTATCTTCGTAGAATAGACTTTGCACTCTTGAATATCCATCAACAGTTATCGCCCATGTGCATCCAAACAATAATCCACAGTTCAGATAAAGGCTCCAACTAGTATCAAGTTCTAATAGAACTATGGCTAATGGTATTTCAAATGCAGCAAATGTTGACAGAAGCCCTGCCCAATATTCCACACCGCTTGTGAGAAGACATCCCAAATTTGGGTCATAGAATCCATCAGTCTTATCTTCAAGATATGATGTAATTCTTGATGGTGCAAGACTGAGTGGTATGAGTGGTATATTCAGGCACACTCTGAAGATGTCTTTCGCATAGTCTTCAAAAAATCCTGTGCCTGCATCTTTTACAGATCTATATACCTCTTCAAAATTTAATTCCATTTTTGTCCCCTTCAAAGCCAATTAATTTATGTCTCAATTACCCTTTCAAAATCCACCTCCGTGTCTATAGCTGACGCTATTTTGTTTGGATCCACCCTGGATTTGATGTTGGGGGTTATTCAACCCTTATTTCTGAGTTGTATTTAGTAGTTAATATAGTTTTGCCTCAATAATGATAAAAACTAACCTCATATCATATTTAAAACAATAGATTATACAATAAGGACAACATTTATATATTTGTGTCCATAAAATAGACGTATGGCTTACAAAGATGTTTTACGGTCTGCAATGATCTCAAACGATGCTTTTGTTGAATCATTGAGAAAAGATATAGATTCGCTTGGCGTTTCAACAAAAAAGATATCAGATATATCAAAAGTGCCTGTATCAACATTATATAAGATCTTGTCTGGTGAACGAAGTGACCCGCAACTTTCAACATTACGGCAGATAATTTTTGCATTACGAAAACTTCAGGGAAAGGAAGTATATGATAATATGGTCGCTCTTGTTGCATCCATGGCGGTGATCGACAATTTTACGAAACCCAATCTTGAAAATGTCAACATAAAAGGATATATTGCAAGTTCTTATGAGGATGTGATTGTTGCCTCTGTCCGCGCCGAGAAAGATGGTGCAAAAGCGATAGTGTGTGCACCAATAATGGCCAGCCTGATTGAAAAGATAGTAAATGTGCCTGTTGTCGGCATGCGACCTTCGGAGCTAGAGATTGAATCTGCTTTGGATGTAGCGATAAAAAAAGCAGGAAATTAAAAACGTTACATGACTTGCATGGCCGTACTGATCAATCCGCCAAAGATGACACTGACCATTGCAAGGACTATGACATACATGATTATGCCGATGATTATGACATGCCAGATGAGATCATTCTGTTTTACCTTATCATCACCGTCTGTGATCTTTATCACAAACATTGAAAGAAGTATGAGTATCTCAATCACATAGATCCCTACAAGCAGTTGCAGTATCCATGGCTGTGTCGCCGACTCAAGGTCGATCATCATCCCCATAGGATTCATGCCCCCTGCCATGGATGCAGTGTCAAGCGCCTTCATCTTTGCATCGATGTTGAACATCATGGTCATGATTATCTGCGACGTCGATACGACAACACCTGATATCATAGGGACAAGTACGAATGCCTGGAACTTCATCGAGCTTGACGTCTCAGAGAGTATGTCATCAATCTTTTCCTGTGTGGTCCTTATGTTCCGCAAGTATTCGGATATGATGAGCATGGTCATGGAGGTTGCCTTTGTACCTTTCTCCACAGCCTCGCTTATGGACTGCATTATGGTCCGTATCAATGTGGACGGATAATAGAAAAGCGCCCCATACTTCTTATCGAAAAGCGCCTGATGGAACGTCATGTTCAGCTGGCTCATGTTTTTTACCGTCACTCTTAATAATCCGGATATCTCAAGATCTTTAGTGTCCTCATGCGCCTTTGCAAGTGACAGTTCAAGCGGCATGCCACCCGCAAGACGGTTGCCTAACGCAAAAAGCGCAGACTCAAACTGTTCCTCGATCTTCTGTATATCTTTGATGATCTTGATCTTCTGGAAGCTCGTCCCCCAATAATACACCACAAGCCCTACCGCGATACCTATTATGATTATCAGGCTATGGAACAGGTTGGAAGCTATTAAGCTCGCAGGGAATTTCAATGCTGTGGTGTCAACACCATAGAACGTGATTAGCATAAGTATGCCGATAAAGACTATTATACTTCCCGAAACAAGTGCGAACGGCCAGACAGGGACGATTGACTTGCCTATCTTCATCTTATTGAGCGGCATGGCATCCGGATGATTAGATATGTCAACAACAGTCTTTGTGGAAGGCCTGCGATCAAGTATGTTTTTCATGACGACATAGACTACAAGCGGTATCAATATATCATACCCGAAGATAAGATATGTGACAAGATACGGTATCGAGTCACCTAAAAATATTGATGCTAAAGGAAATATTATCATCCCCATGATCGGCAGAAGTATACCAAGGCCGTGTATCACCATTATCGGCATCTGCAGGTCACGGCTGTAATGTTTCATCTTTTCATTGGTCCCTTCAAGGATGATGTTCACAGACTTGTCCAGCATGTTTTCACGACGGACAGGGTTGGTCTCACGCATGGATGCCCTTATGAATTCAATCGAGTCCATGAATTCCCGGTTATAATTTTTCCATTGTACGACATATTCCATAAGACCTTCATCAATGGTCTGTATCTCACCATTCTCAAGCCGCCACAGTATCCTTTTAAGGTCCCGCCCGACTTTGCCGGTCGCGCTCTGTGCCGCAAACCGTACCGCACCTTCAAGGTTGGGTGTGGTCTTCATGTAGACTATCATGTAAAGGACAACCATGACAAGCTCTCCCGAACTTTTTATCCTGACGCTGGTTGCCTTGTTCTGCGGATATTTGAATATGTAGAGTGCGGTAATCGGACCCATTGCAAACATCATTATCTTGATGAGGTTTGGTGCGATGACAGGTGGCATAAACAGTGTCAGCATACCGAGACCTAAGAACAGAAGAAGTGCCATGACAGAGAATCCCGCAACGCCTTCAGGCGTAATCTTGAGCGCGGTGAAATCGATAGCTATATCTATCTTATCCTTATTTTTCTTGTCAAGATCTATCTTGAACAGTTTTTCAGACAATGCGCACATCTTCTCAAAAAAATCACCTGCAATCTTCTGGTTTGCCTCGTCTTCTTTGTATTCCTTGTATGCGCGCGAGGTCGTGCTGGTCTCTGACTTGAAATCTGCCGGATTGACCATATTCTTGTTATATTCCTCTAAGGCTTTCTCTATCTCTGCAAAATGTTCTTTTTCTTTATCTGACTGTTCGGCAGGCATAGCTATCTATAACTGATTTGTGTTTGTTTTGTATATATAGGTTAGATTGCAAGAGCTGTGTATTACATTTTATTCTCTGTCGCTGGATTAAAAAATAAAAGACCCAAATAAAAAACACAGAAAGACATATAAACTTCCATTATCTAATATTATATAGATTATAATGGAATCTCTAAATGTGTCCCTGAATTGGACTATTGCATTTAGATTTATCTCTACACATACCCTTGCCAAATATAAGATGTGCAACGGCTTGAGTGTTTAGGGGATGATTCCGCACCTTCTTTTCGGATCCTGAGATGACCCTTCTTATCCTGCCTCTGTAAAATCAATTTCAGAAACAGCTATTGCTCTGTTCAGTTGATTATGACTTTATGCTGTATGTTCTGGAATGGGAACATTATCTATTTTTAGATAGTGCGAGCTATGGGTAATGTTTCCACAGGATAAGTTGATTGAAATGAAAAAAGAACTTAGTTCGGATGAAACACCGGGAAAGGATCCATATGGTTTTTGGGATATGGACAATGTTCCAAATGGGCCGTATGATATAAGCAAGAGCTATATGCAACGACTTAATGTCTTGCTTAGGGTACAAGAAGGAGATATTGGTCTTTTGCTGTTAAAAGCCATAGATATGTCTTTGACAGAAGATGCTCATGGGTACCTGTATGGGAGATGGAACAGCCAATTGCATGACGCCCTTGATTTCATACCTCGGTTTGACATGAGTCGTGCAGTCAACGACACAGATGCCTATGTATCTGAATTGGCAGCCATGGCTCAGGAGATAACTGCTGCAAATAACTACATTGGCTCAATAAATCCTAAACATCTCAACCTTGAAGAAACTGACAATGTAGATGCAGATGATGCAGACAGATTATGGTCTGCAATCCACAATGAACTGTACCTTCAGACAGAGAACCTGTTGGATATGGTAAGTCGTGTCGGCTACAATGTTGAAGGCATAAGGTCGCAACTATTTGTACGAAAGATGTTTGAGGATTGTGGTGAAATTTTCGCAAAGGACCTTGCCGCACTTTACACGGCGGATCTTGATCTGATGTCTGGTGTGTATGTTAAAAGATGTAATGTGATATCAAATATAGCAGAACCGTTCGGCGGCAGTTATGGTCTGTTCGACGAAGATTTCAATGGCTTGTCAACTTTGCTTCAAGACTATAATGACACATTGCACGAGATGGAATGTGCAATGTTCACAAGATGGATCGCTGACGATAGGCACATAGAACTGGGTTACGATACAGTCTGTGGTATTAGAGATATGGATAAGATTGTTGAGGGTCTAGGCAACAAGATACTGGGCACGATTGAGACACTTAGTCAGAAACTGCCCACAAACCCGTATGTTGCAATTGATGGTGATTCGTACAGTGATGTCGATATAGACAAGATGTTCGATAATACGGAGCGCGCATACACTATGCTCGAGACCTTAGAATCAAACCGCACATCCGTCTTGTATGAATTTGGTCTGTCTAACATGAACAGATGCGGATGTTGATCTTTTGTTTTGGGATAGATTCTTATCTTCTATCCCTTTTTGTTTTTCTATAGAACATCGATTGATCAATCAATACGTATAATCTTCAAGTTTGTATATCTTCATAATGTAATTTGTTTCCCAGTCTGCGATAAGGTCTGTGAATTCATGGCGTATCTTGAAAAGTATCCGGTTCATGTCTGATGAATCGCGCGCAACTATGACTAGAAGAAGGTCGACATCACCGATTATTGAGAATATATCAATGACATTCTTATTTTTCTTTAGGTGGCTTATGAATTCCTCCTGTTTCTCTTCAGTTATGTTTTTCAGTTTTATTCGCGCATGGACACCAATCGGCATCCCAGTCTTTTCAGTATTGACCTGTATTGTAAATTTTGTAATGACTTCATCTGCCACCAATCGGTCAATTCTTGCCTTTGTGGATGGCACAGATAGTCTGATATCTCTTGCAATCTCCAACAATCTTGCGCGACTGTTATCAGAAAGAATGTTAAGTATCTTTCTGTCGCACTCGTCAATCTGACTTATTTTTTTAGTTTTTTGCGCCTTTACAAGTACCATACCTAAAATAATACAATAAATCATTAAATATCTTTCTGTTTTTTAGGCAAAATGGGAGATATACTTAAATACTCTTAAGTACAATAATTAATTGTAACTGGCAAGTAGTGTCGCAAGTTACAAGGGGTGAAAAATTATGAATAAAAAAATGACAAATAATTATGAAAAACCGGTATTAGCTATCGATGATTTAATATCAATAATGAAAAAAAACGTTCATTTGATGAAAAAAGATGAAGACTATACAATGTCTATCATTATAGGTCCTGATTTTGAAAAAACGTATATGGGGGAGTCTTATGCTTTTTTTAATGATAATTCCGATAATTTTATTGATTATATTAAAGATGAGATTCGTCACGAAACAGAGGCTCAGGTCTTTGGAAACGATGATGACCTTGAAAATGTTTTTAATCATATTTTAGGATTGCCAAAATCTATGAAGGTATATTCTATTGAATATGGGACTTTAAACTCAACGGTAACATTTGATTTTTCAGAAAAGAATCCTGCATATAAACTAGACTCTGATTTATTTACTGAAAATTCATTTAGTTATGTGACGGATCCTATTTTGAATGAAGTAGAAGATAAGTATCAACCATTGGATATGTATTGATTATAAATTAAACTGATGAATGCATAGATTGCAAAGCGACAGTCTACGAATTAGATTAAGCTTTCATCAACCGTTGCCTTTCTTTGATCTTTCTTTTAACCCATTCATCCCAGCGCCCATATATCCTTTCAGCATCAAGCGACCCGTACTGTTCCTTGACTTCCTCAGATATCAGGTGGAACCTGCTGTTCGCCTGTGTCGTGAAATCGGCTTCCAGTATGGATAGATCATTAGTCGTGCGCGCATACCTGACAAGGGCCTCTTTCATATCTGTCCTAAGCTGGATATTCTCCCAGACCGCGTCCCAGTTGTTCTTCCAGTCCTTGACACGGTCGGCAATTGAATTCAGTATGAGACTCTCGCCGTTCAAGAACCTGTCAGTGGGCTCAAGCCTGTCTGTTTTAGAATCATACATCATGAGCGGCTGGAATGCATGCTCTTTCTGCGGGTTCTCGTCCCAGTCCTTTGTGACTTCCGTTATCTCCATTATCCTACGGTATGTCTTGAGACCGTCAGCGCTTTTAAGTCGATTGACGATAGTTATGATGTCGGTCGCCTTAAATGATGTAGGCGGCACACCAAGGTCATTGACTACTCTGTCAAACACACCGTATGGTGAATCACCGTGGATTGTTCCCGCAACAAGATTGGCAAGTGCGCCGACACGCATGGATTCATAGAGTGCCCTTGCCTCGACCGACCGTACTT
>DAOVHT010000006.1 GCA_030671745.1 Candidatus Nanohaloarchaea archaeon | reverse complement strand
ATGAACTCAACGGCGCAAACACGACCCTAGCATCCTGCCAGAACACGACAATAACAGCTACAGAAGGCGCCAACAACCTCAAACTTTACGCGAACGACACAGCCGATAACTGGAACATGGACGAGGTAGATTTCACAGTCAATCTCATCTCTTTGCAGATTACAAAGATCCTGAGCCCAGACATCTTGGTCGCCGGCGAGAACGAGACAATAACTGTCAACACAACAGTAAAAGTCAACCAGACACAGAATGATGTATACTCGATAAACATCACAGATGAGATACCTTATGATTTCTACAACTCGACAGACATAACTGTATATTTCAAGAATGGTACTACTGCAGAATTGACAGAATTAACATCTGGATTAACTGTAAACATCATAGACCTAGCACAGAATAACAACACCCAAGTGCAAGTCAACATCTCAAACATATCAGAGACTAATCTTACAGGTTACATCAAAGAGAATGATTCAATCATCTTGACTTACGAGATGACATCATCACAGTTAGATTCCGGTGAGGTAAGGATTATGTACACAAATGTATCTGCGAAGGATATCAACAGTAATCTAAAATCCGATAACTACCTGAAAAATATTTCAGCATCTGGCGCAGTATTGAGGGGTACTAAATCGATATACATAAACCCTGCGAACCCTCAGAACATCACAGTTACTATTGTGGTCGATGCAATAGGTGACGCCGGCCTGAGCGAGATCATGTTATCAGATTTCCTTCCGACTGGCGCTACAATCAACAACAAGACCATAACCTATTACAATGACAGCAACAGCCAGACCTACAGCCTGTACAATGACTCCGATTACTCTTTAGGCAACCCCACTCAAGACACTTTACAGGACGGGGTCTCGGTAGATATTTACCACTACAATTTCACCTACAACTACACCAACTGGAGCGGTATACTCTATGACAATGACAGCATAACAATAGTCTACAATGCAACAATTTTAGGTGGTGGCTCCTGGCTCTTACCTACAATCCTTGGCGGTTATGACCCTGCATATAAGACTCACATAGTGACCGAGATGTACACAGATGTCAACATACCATTATTCGATATAATCCTAAATATACTGACAAAAACAGTCTCTATCGGGAACCCGGTAACTGCACTTCTGACTATGGAAAATGTTGGCGGACCGAAAGCTAAAGTTGATGTCATGATAAATTATGCGGTAAAGACCCAGGACGGTGAACACATAACTGGAAGCACAGACACCATCGCCGTGACTGACAAGAAAGAGAGGATACTAGACCTTGACCTACCAAAAGGTGTTGATGAAGGTGTATACACTTTTGAGGCATTCGTGACATATACTGGACGTGAGGCGATGTCAACCCGTGATTTTGAGATCATAGACTATTACAGTCCAAAAAAAGATGACAGTCTGATCACCATAGGTATCGGTCTGATCATCATACTGCTCATAATCTTATTGATCTGGAACCAGACTTATACAGTAAAAAAACGAAATATCAACGCAAGAAATAACAACATGAGACATTTTAATTATGAATCTTCCTAAACACGACCGTAGTTGTTACAGTCACCCGTAACAGATTGACTGGATTTGTTACAATTGAATGTAACAGAAGTTAAATCAGAAATAAGTTTTAAGCAATTCTTTTATTATCAGAAGGTTTAGTTTCAATTCGCGAATCGTAATCATCAATCAATGACTCTAAAGATTCACCAGTTCTTTGATCTATGTCTGACCGAGAACTTGATGTATTTTTAGTTTCTTCAGATTCACTAGAAATGTTATTTTGTTCTGGTACAGCAATAGTTTTTGGCGCATCTTCAGATTCCAGAACGAGATCAGGTCTTTCATATATCTCTTTATTCTCAGTCGATGCGGATATGATACTCTCATTTGTCTGATTTACATCATCGGCCTGCACCATATCTATCTGTGTCTGGTTCTCTATAGTGTCTTGTTCAATTGTATTATCAACATTGATATCAGGTGTCTCGACCATAATATCTTCAGGCAACTCTCGATTATTATCTATTTTTGAATCTACATTATCTGCAATCTTCTGTTTTTCATTTATCTTCATCTCATTTGCAATTGTCTTCTCCGTCAATGTAGATAAGATACCCATAATATTATCCATCTGATTCTTATTATCTTTAAGTACTGAATTCAATTGTTTTTTGATCTTGCCCAGATCTTGGCTCATAGTCTTTTCAATCTTGATTTCAATAGCTTTGATTGCATGCACATTATCTTCAGACAGTTCTGTGTTTTTTTCAATCTTTGAATCTATAGTACCTAAAACATCTTGTTTTTCATTTATCTTCATCTCATTTGCAATTGTCTTTTCAGTCAATGTAGATATAAGATCCATGATATTATCCATATGGTTTTTATTATCGTTTTGCATCAGATTCAATTGTTCTTTAATTTTACTCATATCTTTAGGTATATTTTTTTCAATCTTCATTTCAAGAGCCTTGATTGCGTGTACATTCTCTTTAGACAATTCTGTGTTCTCCCCTATCTTTAGGTCGACATCACTTAAATCCACTTCTTTCTTTTTGATTTTCGTCTCGTTTGCCATTGTTTTCTCAATCAATATGGTCATAAGATCCTTCATCTTAAACATCTGTTCTTCAGTCTTATCCAACCGTACGCCCAATTCTTTTCTGATGACACTCATGTCTTTCTTTGTGATCATACTCTCAAATTTCATCTCGACAGCATCTATTGCGCGAACATTATCTTCCATAAGTTCTTTATTGCCCTCAATCTTTTCAGTTATACTATCTAAAGCCTCTTGTTTCTTGTTCAGTTCAAAGAATATCTGTTCGACCTTTGAGGTGGTACGGTTGATATAATCTTTCTCATCCTTGATTTTCTTGATCTGTTTGTCAATATATTTGGTTATATTGGTCAGGCTTTCAATGCTTTTGATATTTTCATAGACTTTATCTATTTTAGTTATCTGTTTCTCAAATTTGGTATTGCGTTCAGTTTCTATTTCTAGTTTAGCTTCAAGCTCAAGCAACTTTTTTCCTTTCCGGTCCATATTTTTTTTGATTCTACCTGGGTTTATCTCTTCTGTTGCATCTTTTATCTTTTCAAATTTAGTCAATACATCATTGGATGATTTCTCTCTATCAAATATCATCGAACGCAATTCACCGATTTCTTCCGTAAGTCTTGATATCTCTTCATTCTTATCTTTCTCGATGTTGTCGAGCATCTCAAGTTTTCCTTCAATCTTATCGGTCTTTATCGTGATATCATCCATCGTTTTCTTGACTTTACCGATTTCGGTATCATCTTTAGGATCATATGATTGTGCGTCATGGCTGTTATCCTTATCATTTTTTTTCTTATCACTTTTCTTGTTCACTAGTTTACCAAAGATACCTGAGACTGATTTCTTTTTCTCTTTACTCTCAAGATTATCAAAATCATTGACACTAATAACATTTTCGGATTCATCAATGTCTTGTGTGTCCTTTTTCGCATCTTCTGGCATGTTATTCACCCATTATTAATTTGTACCTTTATGGTTTATATCTTTTCAGATGTTCCATGAGTGATGAGATGTATATCTCAGCAATCCTGAACCGTCCCTGTTTAAGCTTGTTCTTTGCAAGTTTGAGTTCCAGCTCAAAGTCTCCTGTATTGATTTTTTTCTTTTTCAGTCCCTCTATCATCGATTCGATCTTTTCAAGCTTCTTTGAAAAGTCCTTGTATTTCTCAAGATCTTCATTGAGTATCTTGTGCGGTGAATGCCATGTCGGCCTGAATGATATGAACCACGGCTTACCATTATTGTATTTAGGGTTCTGGATCATCCCGACCCCTATACCCTGCCTTGATATCCTGTTTGCGAAGTCAAGTCCATACTTATTTTTCCATTTCTCGATATCGCTCAATGATTTAGTGTTGAGCTGGATCTCTGTAAGCACATTACCGCTTATGGCTTCCTTGAAATCCGATGAGACCTGTGATATCATTATGAGCCCTATGCCCCATTTCCGGAATTCACGGCACGCTTTCTCAACCTCTGAATATCCTCCGCTACCACCGTACTTTTCAAGAAGTCTATGTACCTCATCAAGCACGATGATCATCTTGAGTTCGGTGGACTCTTCCCATGTCTGACCGAACAGTGTCTTTATGATTGACCTTATCGCGACATCATATTCTCCCGTCTTCAATTTATTGAGCGTGAATACAGTGATCTCGCCGGGGTTCATGTATTTCTTGAAATCCACCTGGATGTTAGGGTCTGTAACCTCCTCAATTATGCCTTTGTATGACCTTCTGAATCTGGAATCCATACCGAATTGAGGATATCTGTTAAGTATGAAGTCATCCTTGCACGGTTTCATGAAACCTGTCCATTGGACTGTCGGGTCAAAGACAATGACAGGTATGTTATGCTCAAGTGCCTCTTCAATTATGACAGATGCTGCCACACTCTTGCCTGACCCTGTCGATCCTGCAACCAGAAGATGTGTTGTCAGGTCTTTAGGATTGAAATATGCTTTCCTGTCCGTTTCGGATATCTTGCCTACACAGAATGCCTCATTTGTCTCACCTGGAAGAAGCGAGTAATTGACAGGCTGTATATACCTCTCATTCCTGTGCTTGTACTTGAGGTACCTGATTCGCCCGTAATGGCCGACAATCAAAAGCGATAAGATAATGAATGCCCATCTGACTCGGATACCGTTAGTGGTCTCCCAGAATGTCAGCACGACCTCAAAAGTATCCACGGCTGATTTTTGAGTAGTTGTCGTATCTCCATATGCTGCAAGCACCTCAATATAATACTCACCTAATTCAGAAACATCCATATCTGCGATTGATATAGTTTTCCGTAGTGTTGTCGATTCAGTCAAGAATACTGTCTCATTGATGATCTTTATGACTTCCTCAGTCTTTGAATTCTTGATAATATAATTCAGACTGACATTGAATCCCTTATTTTTTGCAAGATTCGAGAATATTACATTGAATTTGATGTCATCATCAGGCCTGATCTTTTTGGTGATAAGTTGGATGTCAATGTCCATCTCTTGCAACATGCTGGTTGTTGATGTGATCTTGAGTGCCACAGGGACCCGTATAGTCTGGTTGATAGCTTCAAATATAATATTGCCATAATACGTTCCGGGGATGGCAGTATCTTCAGCAGATACATATAGATTGACAGTCTCATTCCCAGACGCATTAAGTTCAACATTGACCTCTGAGAGACTCACATAGTCTATAATCTCACCATCCAAAGAGACATTGATCAACTGTGACGTCTCCAACAGATTAGAAAGAACAAGGTCATATGACTTATTATCGCCAGGACTTAAGAATATGTTACCTATATTGCTGTCAACAGAGAAATATTCAGTAACTGCCTTACAATCAACCGGACAGTTTGCAGAATTTTCACCGGCTTCACATACATCATTACCGCAGACGCTTCTTGCAGGACTGCTCCCTCCACCGGAGGAACTAGGACTGGCAGGGTCAGCGATATAACCGCATGTGGTTCCACGGCACCATTCAGCGACTGCATATGCAGACGTGCTTGTGATATTGAAAGTGATTGTGTTGAGGTTTGTGTCGACTGCAACATCACCATACTTGACAAAGTCAGTGGCACATGACCTTGTTGTCATGTTCCATTCTGCACATTTGTATACTCTTAAATAATCTTCAGAGATAGTATGACCTATGTCAAGCAACCCTTGAGTATAGTTCAATGTGATTTCAGCGGAAGTGTAATTGATATGGGGGATATCAAGTCCGATCGCGAGCAACGGATCCTGTCCGGCGTCAGGTGCGGTGGTGGGCAATGTGATCTGTCCTATGTCAAGTGAATCATTGAGTGTCACTGTATCTAATTTTAATGCATCTGTGACATTTGTTGCATCGCTGTCATTATGCTGGTTCTGCATGATTGTGCTGATATTGACATCTCTTAGTTTTATGCTGTGTTTCTCGTCCCATAAGTTATAGATCTGGATGTCATATATCCTCTTATGTATGTCCCAATCATATACTCCATCAGTACCGACCGCAAAATCATGTATTGCCCAGTCAGTCCCATTCTTGTATAGCCTGAAATCACCGGCAATTATATTATCTTTTGAATCTTTCATGACACCTGAAAAGTCAAGGTCTGTATATACATCAAAATAACCTGCAGTTTCATTCACTGTACTTGAGATAAGTCCGTGCGCACTATCATTTGCAGTTATGTCTATCTTATAGTCGCCTATCATGTTGGGTGATGCAAGGTCAAATGACCAGATGTCACCGCTGACCAGAACAAGGTCATGTTGTGCTACACTAGCATCTGGATAAGTAACATTTGCCACAACCCGAGATACCCCAGTATTGTCTGTGACATTGACTTGTACATTTATAAGATCTATATTATCGTCCCAGTCAATGTTCCCCTCAGAGTCACTGACATTCAGAGTGATAGAATTGATTGCAGGCGGTGTAAGATCATCATACCTGACTGCATCTGTCTGTTCTGCAGTGAATGTCATTATGGCAGAACCAGTATCATAATACCCGGTGACTTCAATTGTATTGTTTATTCTGTTACCTTCAATCAGCGGCACATTGCACTGTAGTTCATAATCATATGTTGTGCCGACATAAGGGAAATTAAATATTGTAGCGCCTTCATATAGGCAAGGCACCCCACTCACATTGACACTCCAGTTGATCTTGTTTTCATCAGTGATGGTGGCTTCATTGTATTCTGCATCTGCATATATAGTGATCGGGTCAGAACTGTTGACAGGACCTGCCTGTTCACTCTCTGTAGGGTATGTTATGTCAATGCTTAATGCGCTCACAGAAAGTTTTAATACCTCAGTTATTGAGATAGGGACAAGATTAGTATCAACACTTGTAATTGTTATATTGATATCATAATGACCTATTGCAGCATCAGATACATTATAGCTTATGTCAAGCGTCCCAGTAAGATTAGGTGATATAGTATAGTTATTGCCTGAGACAATAGACAGGACACTCTCATTTAATGTAATGTTCGCAGTGACATAATTGCTTCCATTTCCCGTGATGTTGATGATCAAGGACAGATTCTGATTCAGACCATTCAAGATTGTAACAGGGTCAAATGAACCGATCTCAGTAGGTCCGCCTTTGCCTGCCTCGACATCATAGTCTTCCACAGTGACTTTCCAGTCAAGATCTTTGATAGTTATGTTTAAAAGCATCTTATCTGAGCATGAATCATAATCTCCGTCACATAAAGATTCAGTATCATTTACGATGATGTATGTCCAGTAACTGCCAACTGCACTGATGTTTTCAGGGACAGTTATGTTAAGGATTACAGTGGTATTATCATAAAGATCAATATCAAAATTATTTTGACTGTAGTTCAGCCAGTCATTTATGATTGATGCGTTACCACCGGTCGTATTGATAGATACATTAGACAATGGTGTATTTCCGAATGCAGAGATCGTGAAGTTTCCAATAGTCTTAGAAGCGCCATATGGTATTTCTGAAGATTCGATCTGCATATCTATTATTTTAAGATATGTAGTATTCAAGACATCAACTACAATACTTTCATTATGGAATGCAGTGTTATTATTGTCCCATGTCAATGTAAAATTGAGCGTATTATTGCCAAGTTGTGCATATTGTGTAACATTGATCATGATGTATGCTGTGCAATTTCCTAGCGGGATTATGCTGTCGCATTTATCTGAATAAGTAGTGATCCCTGTATCATCAAAAGATATGATTGTGGGATTGAACATATCAAAATTATCAGTATTGTTTATCAATACAGTTATGTTGAGTGTATCATTCCAATCACGGGTTATGTTCTCGGCAGAGACGTATTGTGTTTCAAATATAAGATTGCCGGAGGTCTTATCATCCGAGAATGAGACATTTACAGTGTCTGATACATTCTGGCTGACATTATAATATATTTCAGGTGCATCTGTGATATTGCACATTATCGGATGGTTCGCATTCAGGCTTGTAGAATTTATCCATGTGTATGTGGCAATGCCGTCATAATCAGTATTCGATGTACCGAGGAATGTCAGATTGTCATAGAAACTGACAGTATGATTGAATATGCCGGTCGATATGTTTGCATCACTGACATTGCATGTTATGTCTACAGTTGAATTTAAGAAACATCTAAGACCGTCTTCCGAACAGCTCGCAGATGTTACTGCTATATCTGATACTTGACTGAAGCCGAATATATCAACATTGACATCTACTTTTTCAGTGACGTAGTACAGTCCGGTTGCTTCGGCAACGATCTTCTGTGGCCCCACACTATGGTTCATCAATGATGTCCATGTAGTATTACCATTTCCGACAGAAGTTTTGGTATCATATCCGACAGATATGTCAGAACCGATCATAGAATTGATGCAGGTTCCGTTCAGGTCAGAGATGCAGATGTAATCTATCTGGATGTCTGTTGATTCTCCGTTCCCAGTATCTATAATTGATATGGTTATGTTTGTGGATCCATTGATCTGTGCATCATTACAGATCTTAGTCTTCCATGTTGTATCACTGCTGATTGTGAAATTTTCAAGGTCACAGGCATAATTATCTATCATAAGGTATGCATTCGCTTCATCCACTTGGTATATGCCATTCTGCCTATAACGTATCTTGACATATTCGGTCTGTATGGGTTCGAAAAGTTGCAGTGATACATTTTTTGTATTTTCTAAAGCAGAGATCTGCATTATGCTGATATTGCCCGAATATGTGGCAGTACCATCCCCCACCCAATATTCAGTACTATTGTCTGAAAAATCATTATTTCTGATAAATGATAATGTATACTCACTGTTAGGATTAGGATTCTGTTCATCTAAGAATAACTTATAGGTCTGACTTTCATTAGCGCTCATATTGATCAAGAAAACAATTTCAGAGTCACTATCCATATAGGTCTGGCCAATACTTACATTCTGTATCTGTATCTGCACATTTGTTTCAGTCTCATCGACTACATAGTTAAGTCTTGTAGAATTTATTTTCCACAAGCTTACATTGACATCATGACTCTCAAGGTCAGATGCTTTGATGATGACAGGTCTGTCTGTGATATTAGTTCCTGAAACCTCAGTGATATTCAATACGATAACTTTATTGACTGCATACCAGTTGACCGTATATGTATTCGAATCTTGTGTACCGCATCCGTCAGTCACACTGCTATTCAGTTTAATCTCAGTAGCTTTATAGAATTGCTGATTATCATAGGGGGTATCTATCGTAAGTATGAGACTGTCGGTCAGCCGTACATCATAAGAATCCTCATTATCTAAGGAGTAATTGGCAGGGACTGTACTATTGATTGTCACATTTATCATATAGTCATCAAGATTTATGTACGAACAACCTGGAATCCAGTTATAGGTGCACAACCCATTAGGATTTACAGGACTGGAACCTATTTCAGTGTTATTGAAATACCATGTACAGGTATAATTAGTCGTCGTAATTGATGTGGCAGTCACATCTATGTCGTATTCATCTGTCAATTGTGCACTGAATGTGATTGTCGTGTTTCGCAATATGCTTTCATTGTAACTTGGATTGATTATGTCAACACTTACATTACCTTTGACATTGACAGTATAATTTAAGGGATTTTGCATATTATAATATTGTGGATCGATTGACACATTCCAATTTTGGCGACCTACAGAATAATCGTTGTCTGGATCAAAGTCATGACTGCAGTACCCGGTACTGTTTACATACGTCGTATTGATTGATGTATAATTAAGCCCATCTTTTGTAATATAGAATGTGCAGCTGATACCGGATACAGTGACAGGCAAGTTTAGTGTCGTATCATTGAACACGATCTCAATCCGTGTTGAATCATCCTCCCGATACACAACAGAATCATTGCCGAACACACTAGACACAGTGACATTATGTTTGATTATTGTAGGGCCAGATTTTTCAGTAGTATTTTGTTTGCTGTGTATCTGATATCCTGTTGAATTGAAATCAAAATATTCAAACTTGTATGAGTTGGTTGCTAAAGCCCATTCTTTGGTTGACAGTATATTGTTGAATTCGGCAAGACCCTCGCCATTCACAGTAGTTGTACTGATCTCAGTCCAAACATTATTTACTGTGACCCACAATGTGACATTGACATAGTCACCATCACTGTCGTTAATATATATGGAATAGTTGAATGGATTCCCCCATATGCCTGAGTCGGCTGTCACATTGGCATCTGTTGCATTTGCTTCAAGATTAAGTGATGCTTTAACTATGTATTGTATTACAGTACCTGAAGTGATATTTGGTTGTATCCATTTGACAAAGTCATAGATGCCGTTACCATTTGTATCATTCTTGCATGCACTGAATTCTAGCGCCAAAGAAGTGTCCATTGCAGGGCATACGGTTGCGGGTGTGATATCAAACACAGTCTGACTCCATATGACACTTAATCTTATGTCTCCCTGAACTTCAGGGTCGGTATCATCTATTGTCGCATTTGCAGTGATGTTTGTGAATATGCTTGCACCATAAGTATTATTATTTTGGATGCTTACATTTTTTATCACATCAAAATTATCAGTATTATATGTCTTTAGAAGACCTGATTCATTTATGGTGATCGGCATTTCAGTTATCATGCGGTTGTCCCACAAGACTTTTGATGTGGTGGTCTGCGCAGACACAATAAAATTCTTAGATGTGATATTACAATAATTATCACTGTCGAGAGTGTTATTCCCATACACCTCATCAAGACCGCAGATTGTGGCAGTATCATTTATCCTCATGTATCTGATGATCATGTCTATTGCAGAATTATCGAATGTGATGTTCTTGCCTTGCGCGACGATCGATTCATTGGCAGATATACTATCTGTCCGTGACCAGTGATCAATCATCACGTAATTTATGAAATTGGATGCATTATAGTCATAACTGATATTTATTGATGAGATATTAAGGTAACCTCTTGCCACATCATTTGATCCATAGATTGTTGATGGTATGTCGCAGAGAGGGGTTGCGCACACCCCTTCAAGATAACTGTTCAGGTTATTGCTGATATTCGCATTAGCATCATCCAACGTTACAGTTGACCTGAGCCTCCCATCGCCCGTACTGAAGTTCCAATCAGAATTATCGTCAGAATTTATGTCAAGTATTAAATCTGTTGGGAAACTATCATAGTTCAATATATGTAGTTCACTTCCTATCGTCCCTCCTATGATGTCATATATGTTTGTGCCGTTACTGGATGTCACGATTCCTCGTGTGATTGCACGCACATCTGAATCCGAAAGGTACTTGAGTATCAGGTCTCCGGTTGAATTGAGTATGTATATATAATTGTCATCCGAACCAAAAAATATTTCATCTCCATCATTTGTATCGCTGAATTCTCCGATTCCGACAGATAATATCTTATTGTCTGTAAGAATTTCATAACTCCAAATTTCGTCAAGTGTTGAATTCAACAGATATACTGTGGCATTGTCTGTAGCAACTGCAATTTCTAATCCATTATCACTGCTGGCATTTCCTATAGAGACTTCACCGACATTACCATTTCCCGTCCAGTTATTTATTTCCTGTCCTGTCCTGTTCAGTACATATATCTGTCCGCCTGCAGTACCGATTACGATTTCATTATAGGTGTCCAGATCAAGATCATCGACTGATATGGTGTTCACATCACTGTCTACGGGAAAATTCCAGATCACATCTTTGCTTGAATTGATAAGGTATATCTTATGGTCTGTTGTGGATGTGCCGAAAAGAATTTCATTACCGCTGTCTGAAGTGATGTTGTCTATCGCTACACTTTTACCTTCACCTGAGACTGTAAAGTTCCAGATTTGCGAGCCTGTACTATTATATATGGTAAGATCCGAATCCTGTTCTGCTGTGACTATTTCAGATCCTATATCTTCTGTAAAATTACCGATTGCGACATCATACCTATTATAATTGTCTGATGTTCCGGAAACTTCCCAGATATCTATATTGGCGGAACTTATCACCTTAAGATTATTTGAGGAGTCATAGGAGCCTATGACTATCTCATTTCCGGAGTGCACCGTACTTATATCTCCTACCTTTACATCCCATATATCCACGCCAACATCATAAACAACCGGATATATCTGACCTGTAAAATCAATTTCAGATGATGTCACATTGGCCTCTTTAGGCAGACTTATCGCAAAATCAGTATAGTTATTCTGGTCAAACAGAAATAATGCGCTATATTCAGTATTATTCAACTGATTCTGTTCATAGCTCAAGACCGGATTGTCAAGATCAAGATCAAAAGTTTTCTGATTAGTGAATGCATTATTGTATGCGTGTGCAGTATTGCCAAAGACAAATTCAATGGTGTGTACTCCCTTAGACCACACATCACTGATTAGTCTACCTTCTTCATAATCCCAATTGGCAATTATAGAATCATCTGTCATCCCTGAAAGAAGTCTTATCCAATTGTCAGACTCCTTTAGTTCGGGATCCTTATAATATACAGAATTGAAAGATACCTCGCCAGGATTCATATTAGATATCTGTAACTGACCTGCGCCTGTAGTGTTGAATAATACAGTCCATGTACCACCTACTTCAGGTGTAGAATATTCATTTATGATATTTATTGTCTGGACATCATAAGAAGAACCATGATCTGTTGTGGTTGGACCATTTGTTGCAGACCCTTGAGTGGTGAATATGACCAGGCTCAGTGAAATGATGAATGCTATTGCTAATATGGATTGTGTAAGCCTTTTCATGATATGGTCATTTAAGATATTCATAGAATCTCACATAAAGATCATAATTGATGATATGTCTGGTTTATCCGTGCTTATTCACTATGCTTACATTTATCCGGGATGTGTATATATAGGTTGCATGAGTATCTCAATTCTTAGGGGATATTTCGTAGGATTTGTATGGATTCTTCTGGATCTATATGAATCTATATTAATGTCCTCTGCACAAATAGTCGTATCCATTATGGCAATATATGAAACTATGTGACTGTTGGTCGCATAATTAGTAGCAAAAGACTTCTGTCGTTCATAAGGTGGGTTGCAGAAAAATATTATATGAGGGTTTATCTATGCAGAATAAAATTGTGGGCAATACTACATTGATCCTATTGATTATGATGTTTACATTATGTCTTGCATCTGGTTCTGCTTCTGCATTAATCTCAAACCCTGCCGCCTACATCAATGAGGAAGTGACCTATTATTATCATACTAATGGTACTGTCTCTTATTATCTTGCACCCGTAGGTTATGTTGAGGTAGAGGTGTCAAACACAAAAGATGTTCTTCAATATTTGAAACTGAATCTATCTAATGCAGAGATTGCATCTACAAATATCCTCTCAAATACTGCATATGCTTCCGTTGCGGCGTCACCTAACATCGGCGATAAGACAAAGATCCTGTTGAATACTGATAATAGTCCTAAAGATATAAGCTATGAGATTACAGATGCCGATGTAGTTCCTGTAATCGGATTGACATTTGAGTATCAGAATGTGGATGGTGGTTTCGATCTGTCTGCCGGGAAAACTAACACGTTATTGTATCGATTATTCATAGAGTCTACAAAAGATCTCGATGATGTCACTCTTTCGTTTAAGGTCCCTGTAAATATTTATGGATCGAATGACGCTGCACATCTCTACAATCCAAGTGTTTCAGACGGTATCATTGCCGTCTTTGATTCTGACAGTGATGGTACTGATGACTCATTGAGTTGGCAGGGTGATCTGACTGCTGCTGGGCTAAATATCTATGTCTATGCGGACACGACACCCGGTATCAATTTTGATGAAAGTTCATATTCACTTGATCTTATGTGTGCATCTTGTGTCGCGGCTATTGATTATGGTCCTACCTTTACTGGACTTTCATTTTCCGATCTATTCTCAAGAGGTCCGATAAACAATGGGATCTATATCCTGTTTAAGGATGATACATATGTCCGGGGTTTTATGAAAAATATTGCAGATGGACTGAATTACGCTGTTGATGGTTGGAGACTGTACAATATAAGTGATTTCGATACTCCTATATTGGCAGATTCAACTCCCTTTATCCTTTATCCTGGTGATATGTATAACACAGGTTTCTATCAGATAAGTAATGCTTCTGAAAAGTATTTTACGGTTGCTTTTGACTGGAGCGTGATCTGGGATCCTTCAGCATATGCTGGCACTACTCAAAGTTTTATAGATTTACCGATCATTTATGAGGCTGACATAAGCCTCGATAAATCGTCAACTCATAGTTTGTCGGATGATGACGTATCTGTCGTTGTTGCAGGTACTTATGTGGGTAGTGAGTATCTTGAGATAGTTTCAATCTCCTTAAATTCTACTATTCCTCACCGATCTGAAGGTGGGGTATCTCATGTATGGGATGTGCTCGATTGGTCTGATGTTGTTGCATATCATATCAATTCCTCTGGCGATAAAGAATCGATTGATGTGACTGCCGGCATGGTGGTGGTGCAGAGGCCCACTGCGACTGTTGATGGTTTTGTCTATCTGAATATAGATAACCTTTCAGAGAAAACAGGACATTATCTAAAATTGAATAACGATATCCAAATGATATACAATGTCTCGACGACTGCATTGGATACTCAAAATCTATTTTCATTCACGACTACTGTTGTTGCAAAGACTTTGTCAGGTACTCCTGTAGTCAAGACAATTGTTGAGAATGTGACTTTATATGGTGATGGGATTGTTTCAGAAACACCTCCTGCTGGAGATTCCGGAAGTTCTGGTGGTACTCCTCCTCCCTCAGAACCTGTGATGGAACTTGTTAAGGATGCTATGGAATTAAATCTTCTCGATTCCAATACTGCTGATATCTCAGGCACATATAAGCTTATAGATTCCGGTGATATTGGTCTGGATAGTATGGCTATTATGTTGGACATTCCTGAGAATGCATTGATATTTAATCCTCAGTCTATTGTGATTATGCGATATGATTCCAGATTAGGTTATTGGATCACAGTGGATGACAAAAACATTATACTTTCTGAAGACTATTCCTATATTTCAGATAAAGCCTTCTTTATGATCAACATAAATAATTATGGTGTTGCGGGTAGTGGTCCTATATTGAGGGACAATGATCTGTTGAAGATAAGTTATGTCATGACATTGCCTTATGGTTCCTATGATCTGATGTTGCGAGCACAGATTCCTACAAAAAGTACAAGTAGTCAGAGCGGTCTGAAAGAGACAGATATACATATTCCTTTACGTATAATAAATGATGTTGGTTTGGCAGAATCTCTCAGGATTGATGAAAGTCAATTTGCGGTAGATGGTATCTATGTGGGTATTTCTCCTGTATGGACAAAGACAATTGAGGTCCATAACCCGAATTCCTATTCGATGAGTCATATATTTGATATTCCGCTTTTGTCTGATTTTTTAGATGTTGACCTTGTAGAGAATGGAAATCCTGTAATATCTTCAATAAAAAATGTAGATGGCAATCTTTCTGTTGGGTGGAAAGAGACGTTTAAACAGAATGAGACAAAGACATATATATTAAATGTCACCACTGCGCCTGTCATACGGGTCCTAGAGAATTATACGGTCCTTGATGCAACTGAAGCGAATGTACGTATGCTTGCGACAGTAATCCTCAAGAATCCGAGTGGTGTTGATTATGAAAATGTAACTTTCCTGTATACGGGGGGTTTGGATATAATTGATGTACGTGATAGTGCCGGAACGATACTGGATTTTGCAGTGGCGGATGATGAGACAACGATTATGGTACCTTCAATAAAAAAGAATTCCTCTAAATACTTGGCTATTATTTATGATGCTCAGTCTGATATCTTGGAGGTAAGTCTTGATGCTCTTGCATATGTGCAAGATGATACTGGGTATACTATCTTGTATGTGCCCTCGCAAGATGAGAAAACTATTAGTATGAGTGTAGAAGTCTTAGGTCCTGCCTCGTCAGATGCTTTCACCACAATCTATGCAGATGTCATAATGCTTGAAAATATAACCAGTCATAATGAGGTCAATATATTTGATATATTGAAATTCAGTCCATTGTCATCTGGTGTGCATACAATCTTTGTGCGGGCATATTCAAAGAATAGGCTTATCGGTGAGGATTCTGAGACCTTTGTTGTGGAGATAGATTCACTTGAAAATATATACCAGTTAAGCCCTTTTACTCTTGCAATTATCGTAGTATTGATGATCTCTGCAGTATTGATGCGAGTATATAAGAAAAAAGAATTGAACGATGGTCTTAATAATCTAAAGAAACGTTTAGATACTATTTGATGTGTTCTTTTGTTTATTGCTCTAGGGGTTTAATGCCTCGCAGTTTGTTGTGATTTAATCCTCAAAAGGAAGACAGAAAATCATGGGATTTTAATAATTCCTGACTTTGTTGTTGTATCTGTTTTAATGCAATTAAAAATCACCATTATAGAAATTAGCGCAATCTTTCGGAGCTGCTCATTTGTAAGTTCAATAAAACTTGCCACCTAAACGCAAGCGAATGGTGTCACTGGTGCTCTGGCATGTTCAATGAAGTTGAAAAGCTTGGAACGTAAGTTCCATGATTCATAAGCCGGAGGGTAGTGGATTTTAGCAATTATTTTATTTTACATTTGATTTGAAATGACGTAATTCCTTGGTTTTATGCAGGAATTAATGAGATTTGCAAATAGATCTATAACTGGCTTCTATTGTTATTCTTTTTTCATTGTTTATTTCACGATAACCAGTGGTATTTATATATGATTGACAATAAAAATATAATTGTCAACAGTCTTGAGATTTAATGATCTCTGTATTTTTGATATTACTTATTGCAGGTAATCTATATGGATTCGTATAAAAAATATATTTTGGTTATGCTATTTAGCATTTGTTTCTTGTTCGGCGCGGTTTCCGGTGTTGTCGGTCCGCGGGTATATATGACTGAAAGTGTTACGGGTACTGATCCGATCTATACTGCCGGCGATGCCGGTGCTGGTGGTGTGAATGGCTATGGTGCTACTGGTGCAGTTACGCGTGAAGGAAATGTATATGTGTATGTTCCGAATACAGATGATGTCCTGCAATATGTGCGTGTGAACCTGTCAAGTCAGGCAGGTGACCGTGCAGATATCGAGAATTGGACAATGGCTGGCGATAAATACAGCGGTACATATACTGCATATAAGAATTACGCACTCTCTTATCCTGCTCTGACAGACAGGACAACAATGTTCTTGAACACAAGTGGTGATTCTGATACAACTGACGATGATCTGAGTTATCTTCCAGATTACAACTGGGCACCTTCTTTGAATCTTACAATGCTTGTAGGGAACACTGCAGGCGGTGATGATCTTTACTCTAATGATAATTTAGCTTCTGGTACGAATATAATGAATTTTTCATTTACTCTGGGAAATGATGCAGGTTCGGGCGGTGTGGCTTTGAATGGTGTCGACCTTACGATAATGTTCAATACTACGGCTGGGGCTGACGGATTGAACATCACAGCAAGTACGATTGGTGCGAGCATCGGAACAGCAAATGGTGTTGACAGTGATACTGATGGTTATATTGACAAGATTACATGGAACGATAACCTTCCGGCAGACACTATACTTATTATATTCTTCAATGCAACCATAATCAGTGGTACAAATTATCCTGGGCCTCAAAATTCAATAAACCTTAACGGTGAATCATCAGATGTAGGTGCACGCGCAGAGTATACGAGTGCATCACTGATGACAGGCATCACAGTCACGGGCGAATTTTCAAGAGGTCCGGTACGGGAAGGTGTTGACCTTGTAAGTGCCACACCTTGGCAGATCAGAGGATTTTTCAAGAATACAGCATCCACTACAGGTGAAGCAAACCTTACATATAATGTCACTACTGCAAAAATTTATACAGTAAACCCAATAACTGGTTTCCCGATGACTCCTGAGAACTTATCTGCAACGTGGAATTATCTTTCAGTTCCTGGCACACAGAATTATACTGCATATACCGATGGTCCTGGCGATGACACAAAACCATATATGGTCGCATCATTTGATTGGTATGTCATGTGGAATGATTCAAACAAGTACACATATTCTTCTGTAATAAACACATCAATGCAATTGCCTACACTTTATGAGATTGACATGACCAATGCAAAGACTATCTCTGGTACTTTATCTCCGCAGATTGCGGATATAGTTATAACAATTACAGATGACGCTCAGAGTACAAGTCATGCAGATGGTCAGGTTGCTGCAGACAACATAACATTGATATCACAGATACCTTATGAAAATACTTCTGGTACTGGTGATTATGTAAACTTTACGATAAACACAAGTTCAATCAAGGTATATCTCAATAGCACCGATTTCGAGCTTGACCAAGCATCAAGTGGTTTGACTGTGACTGTAGTTCAGTCAACAGCCAGTAGCAATGGTACTGTGACTGTTGATATTGTAGATTTAAGTACTGTCGATTATGAGGTGGGCGGCGCAGTAGGTCGTGATTTAGGAACTACCGAGTTAATAAGAGTGACCTATGATATCATAACTGCAGCGCCATTATCTATTGATGATGAACAATTCGCATTTACCGGCAATGTTACATTAGTCTCTCAGTCTGGTACAACTTTGACCGAAGCACAACAGATTGAGACTTTAAGTGCAAGCCAGAACTCATTGACAGGTTATAAGGAACTGTGGGTTGCAGATCCAACCGTGCCTACAATGATCAATGCGACAATCAATGTGAGTGTTGTCGGTAGTATCAATGACATTAAATTTATGGATTACATACCTGCTGACATCTCATTCAGTATAGCAGGGAATGGTGTGATAGTCCAGAACGAGACAGGCACACTCACAAACGGCACAGATTATTACCTTGAATTCATGGGTTACACAACACTTAGTGACGGTCTGAATGTCAGTGTATGGGAATACCGGAAAAATTCAACCGATGGTTGGGATTTCAGTACTGGTGATTATGTCAGTGTCGGGTATGAGATGAACATATCAACGGGCGGTGTCTACACATTACCAGTACAGATTGCAGCGTTCGACCCAATTGTAGGAACTGGTATACAGACTGCAAACATGGGTGTTGTCCAGGTGTACATCCCAAAGACTCTTGAACCTTTAGATGTTACTGATGACGAGAGTTTCCAGCTTGCAAAGTCAGTCATTGTGGGTACTCCAGCTTTATGGATAAAGAATTTCGAAGTCCACAATCCAAATGCACGATCCACAACCGCCAGATTCACTACCTCCGTATTTGAAGACACGATAAATGCATATGCCAGTTATTATGATATGGGCGGGGCAAAAGTTGAAGAGTCATTGGATATAGACACAACAGATGATGGGACAGAAGCATTCTGGGACTCAAAGATCTATGCGATGGAATCAAGGCTATATACTATAAGTGTGACTACGCCTCCTGTCATAAGCATCGACAAGACTACGGAAGTCGTGGAAAAGCTTGACAATAAGAAAGTATTGGTCAAGACGGACATATTCCTGAAGAACCTTGCAACAGCTACATACACAAACATAAAACTGAATACTGGAATCGGTGCGGATAACATAGTCTCAGTAAGGGACTCTTTCGGCACAGACTTAGAATTCAACGGTGGTGCGGCAACTTCAACAATAGTTGTACCTGAGATGGAAGGTGAAGGGCTGAAGACGATAACTATCATCTATGAACAGGCATATCCTACAATAATTGTCAATCCAAAAAATGACAGGTATGATTCCGGAACTCCTGGATATCTAGAGATCCTGATAATAAATGGTGGCGACAAGATAGACCAGGCATATCTTGAAAGTGAGATATATACTCAGGATATGGAACTTATCCATCTTAACATACAGACTCTTGCCGCATTGGAACCTCTTGAGAAGACAGAACTTTCAGAGACATTTATGATACCTATGTCCTCTCCTACAGGGATGTACATTGCAAATGTCAAGTTCAAGGAAGATTTCACAACTCTGGCTGCAACCACAGGACAGTTTTACGTTACTGGTGCAACATCAACGGGTTTACGTGTGATTGAGACTTTATTGTTGATATTAGTTGGTGGTGTCTTGATATTCTATCTTCATAAGAGAGTGATCAAGATAAACACAAAAAAAGTATAGGATCGGATGATTTGATAATATAATGGGACATGACGTGATTATGTATGTATATATTTGGAATCAGCATTGAATTATTGGATTTTATAACTCTTTTTTTTGTTATCCTTGTCACCTATATAATCATATTGGAATATGAATTCAAGCAGGTCTTGAGGATCGTAAAAAAATATGATGGTGAAGAGATGATGCTCGGAAAGAACATAAGAGAGCTGAAAGAAGAGCTGCAGAAATTAAGAGATAACCTCTAAAAGATAACAGAGTGATGGATTGATTTATATGAATATACCTGTTCTTGGAATTTTTTTCCCGATTGAAGAAGCGATAGTGATCACATGCATTGTCATTGTGATATACCTGATAGTATTCAGGTTTGAATTCAAGCAGTTGTCCATGATCTCAAAAAAGATTGGCGATGAAGAGACTGAACTGAACAAAGAGATCAAAGAATTGCAGCAAGAATTAAGTTTATTCAGTGATGGTATCAAGAATAAAGATACTGGATCATCTTCTGTCAAAGCTGATGATACTGGATCAAAAGAGACCGAATCAAAAGATACTGAATCTGATGCTTCTGAATCCGACGATAAAAAGACAGATAAATCTAAATCGAAAGACATTAGATCTGATGAATCCAAATCCGGTGACACTAAAACTAAGGGTACACAATCAGATGATACCAAAGTCAAAGATTCTAAATCTGATGACACGAAATCCGAAGATAAAGAGTCAGAAGAAGAACGTCTCAAAAGTATGCTTGATTAACTTCTGATTCCAGTCCGGTCTAATTTTTAATTTTAATCT
>DAOVHT010000120.1 GCA_030671745.1 Candidatus Nanohaloarchaea archaeon | reverse complement strand
CAAACATAGGCGCATAATCAACAATAGTCACCATACTCTAAATTGATGCCCCTATTAATAAATATCTCAATCTGATGCCCAAATACACACAAAAACCCCTATACATATATATACACCCCTAAACCATTATCAGATAGGTGATATCTTATGGTAGAAGCTTATTGTATGAAATGCAAAGAAAAACGAGAAATGAAAGACGCAGAGAAAGTAACAATGAAAAACGGAAGACCTGCAACAAAGGGAACATGTCCGGTATGCGGAACAAAGATGTTCAAGATTGGCGCATAATGCCAAATACAGAAACATCAATGATTAACTTTTTTCTTTTTTTCTTATTCTTCTAAAAACCAAACACATAAATACCTGTCTGGTAAATAATGTCTTATGTCATTGAACGAGACACTTTCTGATTATATAACCGCTATGATGGGTTCATCACCCTCAGCGACAGAATCATCAGTCATTACTGCAATAATGATTCTTTTTTCCTCATTTATCTTAGCCCTGATTATCAATTTCATCTTTGAGAAGCTTTTCACAAGGATTACCTCAAAGACAAAATTCTCATTTGATGACCTCATACTCTCAGCTCTCAAAAGACCGATCTTCAACACAGTTCTTCTTTCAGGAACTTATGTGGCTCTTGAAGTGGTATACGTCTCAGGCAAATTTCTTACGGTGATTGACAACATCTTGCTTTCAATCCTGATCATTGTCTGGATTTTTGCAGCAATAAAGATAAACAAGATACTTTTTGAGCACATAATTCCAAAAGTCACATCAAAGACCAAAAGTGACATGGATGATGAGATACTACCTCTGGTAAAAAGCATCTCTAATTTGATATTGATCTTTATCGGTCTCATGATCCTTATGAAATCCGTCTGGAGTTTTGATATAACCCCGATCCTTGCATCCGCGGGTGTCCTAGGTTTTGCAGTGGCTTTTGCGGCAAAGGATGCGATATCCCAGCTGTTCGGCGGTATCTCGATATATTTCGACAGACCGTTCAAGAAAGGTGACAGGATAGAGATCGGCGCAGGCGAGATAGGCATCGTTGATGAGATTGGATTGAGGAGTACAAGGATACGCAATCTTTACAATAACATGATAATAATCCCGAACAGCGAGATTGCAAACAGCAAGATAATAAACTATAATTATCCCAATGATAAGATGATGGTAAAGATCATGATCGGTACGGCCTACGGTTCAGATGTTGCCAAAGTGAAAAAAGTTCTTTTAGGTATCGCAAACTCGATTGATGAAGTGATTGACAATCCTGCACCTAACATAAGATTTGATAACCATGGCGAATCAAGCCTTGACTTTGCAATAATCATGTGGGTAAGAAACCCTAAAGATAAGATGACCGTCCGTGATAAGGTAAACACTGCAATCGACAAAGAATTCAGAAAGAACAGGATTGACATACCATTCCCCACAAGGACAATAATCCAGAAAAAATAATTTTTCTTTTTTTCAAAAACACATATATACGGCCGGCAACAACATATCTATTATGTCAAAGATACAGCTGACTGATGATTCTGCAATCAGGCTCTATGATGCTCTGTATACAGGTTATGTCAGCAACAGGAACAAAGAGATCGACCGTATTGATAATTCTACAGGCTGGAGTGTGGGTATATTGGTCCTTTCATTATCTTTGATGATAAACGCAGGGATAGAATATTATCTGATACCTCTATCATTATTTTTTGTGATCACCTTCTGGCTAAAGGAAGCAAGAAGATATATCTATTACATGTTCTGGTCATTGAAAGAGAGCGAGATGGAGAATGAGATATCATCTATATTGAATACCAGACAGATGGACCCCGAAAAGGTAGAAGATATAATAAATCTAAAACAGCCACTATCAATTCTTTCAGAATATAAATCATTGTATGTCAGGTTCTATCGTTCATATTTCTGGATGGTACTGATCATCTATATCACAACATTCCTTACTGCTTTAAGGCAAGGTGCTTTATCTTCAGATGTGATCTCAGCAGTTTTCATCGCATTCTTTGCAATGCTTGTAATTATCGCATATCGTGGTCGTGATGAGTTCATACTTCCAAGGAAGACCATAATGCGCATGGGCATAAGTAGGCATCACAGATGATTATTTAACTCAGATCAGTTGAATATTGTCACAAGACCTATGAGTATCTTTTTCATGAATCTTGGCTCTTCACAGACTGTTTCAAAGTATTGTATCGTCTCATCATCACAGACTATGTAAGTGTCATTTCCTTCATTGAAATAATACGCAAAAAGCCCGGTCCGTCCACAGTTTTCAATCTGTGATTTAGTGAATGTATAGTTTTCAGGACTCCATCTGATAAGTGCCAGTTCAGCAGAATCCGTATCCTCCACACCTGAGAACACATCAATCATATCATTGGATTTGATGCTTCTGCAACTGTCAAGTGCTGCAGGGTCAATAGATTTGTAAGCGGCAAAGGTGACATTAAGTATGATTATCATGAATATGAAAGCCATTATCAGACTGAAATATCTGTAGAATGTATCCTCATCAACAGTCTTATTATTTTGTTTATTCTCATTTTCGCGGTTGTGTGCCTGTATCAGCAGATCATTATTGTTAAGTCCGCCAGTTGGACTATCCTCATAGTTTACAGATGGATTTAATCTTTTTAGGTCATCATCCATGGACATTCCCTATTATTTTATTGTTTTTCTGTGTTTAAATATATAACAAGATAAAAATAATCTCCAAAAACATTAAATAACTTGTCTGCATAATATCTATTATCAATCAGGTAATCGCAATGGATGATAAAGATATCAAGAAACGATTAAGGAAAGATGCGCAGAAGACACCGGACCGATTTTATCCTACAACCACATTCAAGCAGTTAGGGCTGGATAGATACAGATGTTCAAACTGTGGCAACTATTTCTGGTCTGCAGTAGAGAGAACAGTCTGCGGCGAACCTGAATGTTGCGGCGGTTATTCATTCATAGGCGACACACCCGCAAAAGAGAAGATGGATTACATCCAGGTCTGGGACAAGTTTCAGAAGATGTTCAAAAAGCAAGGGTACACACCCATCAAAAGATACCCGTCAGTTGCTAGATGGAACCCTACTATGGATTTCACGATTGCGTCCATTGCCGGTTTCCAGCCGTATGTGGTCTCTGGCGAGATCAAGCCACCTGCAAATCCATTAGTGATACCGCAATTTTGCATGCGATTTTCAGACATAGAGAATGTAGGTATTACCGGTCGTCATTATACCGGTTTTACAATGATTGGGCAGCACGCATTTGTCCCATCAAAAGATTATGATCAAGATAAATATTTCGGAGACATCTTCACCTGGCTCACAAAAGGGATGAAGCTGCCTAAAGAAGAACTGGTGTTCCATGAGGATGCCTGGGGTGGAGGCGGAAACTTCGGCCCGTCAATTGAATTTTTCTCTCGCGGCCTTGAACTTGGAAACCAGGTTTACATGCAATACGAGCGAGATGTCCAAGGCAACCTGAAAGACCT
>DAOVHT010000077.1 GCA_030671745.1 Candidatus Nanohaloarchaea archaeon | reverse complement strand
TTATGATCTGAATCTTTAGGGATTTTAGCCTCTACGGGAAGTATGACTGCTCCGCCGCAGGTTGTGCATACACGAAAATCTTTACCCTCTCGAGCAATAATGTCTCTGACTCTCTCATCAACTTTGATTTCCATATTCGTTACCTTTTTCAATCTTATAGAAAATACAAAAAAAATTAAATAATATATATTATATGAATAGATAGCTTTATATACATTTAGATACTGAAACATATACTTTTTCATAAAAATAAGAAATCATAAACCTTATATAACCCATAGATTCCAATAATCCGCACAGCATCAAAAGAGAGTTCATAGACTAACGCACCTCCATAAATCTGTAATTTCTTATTAAATTCAAATTCATCAAATGCAGAATCTTTTTTTGCCTCTTTTATTTCAGAATATAAAATATATAATGGCAACCAGGTCCTTAATTTAAATGAGTCATAAAGCTTCTCATCATTTAATTCAGAAATATAAGTATCAATTATAGCTTTATCACCAAATGAATCATCACCCAGATAATCCTCATTATTATCAGACATGACAACAATTAAAAAAGAAAATTTATAAGAACCAAAGTTTTACCAGAACTCTTTCATCTTCTCAAAGAACCCGGTCTCAGTCTCATGGATGGTCTCATCAGATGCATCAGCAAGATCCCGTATCGCATTCCTCTGCGCCTTATCTAATGTCGCAGGTGTCCTGACAACAACCTTTATCATCTGATTGCCTGCCCCGCGACCATGGACATCAGGCATGCCTTCACCTTTCAGCCTGAACACGGTATGGCTCTGTGTCCCCGCAGGAATCTTAAGCTTTGCGACTTTACCGCTGATTGTAGGAATCTCAATCTTGTCACCTAACGCAGCCTGAGAGAAACTGATAGAAGTCTTGCAGAAAAGATCATTACCGTGCCTTTCAAAAGTAGTATGAGGCTTGATATGGATTATAAGATATAGATCACCACTAGGCCCGCCTTTGACTCCTGCATCACCTTCACCTTCAACCCGGAGATGGTGACCCGAATCGATACCTTTAGGTACCTGGACCTCAATAATCCTCTTGTTTCGAGTCATACCCTGCCCAGAACAGTCAGGACATGGAGTATCAATAACTTTACCGCGACCACCACAGGCATCGCAGACACCGATAGTCACCACCTGACCCATAAAGGAACGTCGTACCTGTTTCACCTCACCAGTACCGTTACATTTACTGCAGGTCTCAGATGAAGTACCAGGTTTTGCACCGCTACCATCACAGGTCTTACAGGTCTCAAGCCTAGGGACTTCAATCTTAGTCACAAGACCATTGAAAGAATCTTCAAGTGTTATATCAAGATCATATTTAAGGTCAGCACCGGCCTGAGGACCATTCCTGTTCCGAGTCCTCTGCCCGCCTGAAAAGATATCAAAGATGTCTCCGAAACCAGAAAAGATATCTTCAAAAGAAGAACCTTGACCTTGACCTCCACCGAATCCACCCCGACCATCAAATGCGGCCGAGCCGAACTGGTCATACTGTGCCTTCTTCTGCGGGTTGCCTAAAACTTCAAAAGCCGAATTTATCTCTTTGAATTTAGCTTCTGCACCAGAATCACCCTGATTCACATCAGGATGATACTTTCGCGCAAGAGTTCTGAATGCTTTCTTGATCTCGTCAGGAGATGCATCTTTTGAGACACCGAGTGTCCCATAATAATCTTTCTTCGACATGCTCACTTCTTCTCAGCTTTTGTATCTTTCTTGTCATCCTTAGATTTTTTATCCTTTTTTTCGTCTTCAACCTTGTACTCAGCATCGACAACTTTCTCATCATCTTTTTTCTTGTCGCCATCATCTGCAGTTTCAGCACCAGCTTCTGCTTCAGCCTGTGCAGCCTCATACATCTTAGTTGTAAGTTCATACACGACAGCATTCAGAGCTTCAGTCTTTTCCTTGATTGCAGCAGTCTCAGCATTTTCATCAGCAAGGACATCCTTGACCTCTTTGATAGCAGCTTCAAGCTTACCTTTTACAGCCTTGTCAACCTTGTCACCACCATCTTTCAATGCTTTCTCAGATGCATTGATGATAGAATCAGCTTCATTTCGAGCATCTATAGCTTCTTTGACCTTCTTATCTTCATCTGCATGGGCTTCAGCATCCTTTACCATCTTATCGACATCTTCTTCAGAAAGACCGGATGATGACTTGATTGATATCTTCTGTTCCTTGCCAGTACCCATATCCTTTGCAGATACATGGATGATACCGTTTGCATCAATATCAAAAGCAACTTCAATCTGTGGAATACCTCTTGGTGCCGGCGGAATACCTACAAGATCAAATCGTCCCAAAGGATGATTGTCTGCAGCCATTGCACGTTCACCCTGAAGCACATTTATAGTTACAGCAGTCTGACTGTCAGCAGCGGTTGAGAACACCTGTGATTTCTTTGTAGGGATTGTAGTATTCTTTTCAATAAGCTTTGTGAACACGCTACCTAAAGTCTCGATACCCAATGATAATGGTGTAACATCTAAAAGAAGTACATCTTTGACTTCACCGCCAAGTACACCTGCCTGGATTGCAGCACCCATAGCAACGACTTCGTCAGGGTTCACGCCCTTGTGAGGTTCCTTACCGAAAAGTTTCTTGACAGTATCGACAACCAAAGGCATCCTAGTCTGTCCACCCACAAGTATGACTTCATCAATGTCAGAAGTCTTAAGGTGTGCATCTTTAAGTGCAGAGTTGCATGGTCCGACTGTACTCTCAACAAGGTCAGCAGTGATTTTCTCAAGCTGTGCTCTTGTAAGTGTCATGACAAGATGTTTTGGTCCAGTGCTGTCTGAAGTTATGTACGGGATGTTTATCTCAGTGGTTGTAGCGCTTGAAAGTTCAATCTTTGCCTTCTCAGCAGCTTCTTTAAGCCTCTGGAGTGCATTCTTGTCAGTTGTAAGATCCATACCTTGATCTTTCTTATATGCATCGATCAGATAATCAATGATTGCCTGATCAAAGTCATCCCCACCAAGGTGAGTATCACCATTAGTTGACTTTACTTCAAAGATGCCATCACCGAGTTCAAGGATAGAGATATCAAAAGTACCGCCACCAAGATCGTAGATTGCGACTTTCTCACTCTTCTTCTTATCAATACCATAAGCTAATGATGCAGCTGTAGGTTCATTTATGATCCTTAATACTTCAAGACCTGCAATCTTACCTGCATCTTTTGTAGCCTGTCTCTGTGAATCATTGAAGTATGCAGGCACAGTGATTACTGCTTTGTCCACAGTCTCGCCAAGATATGCTTCAGCATCAGCCTTTAGTTTCTGTAATATGATAGCAGATATTTCAGGAGGAGTCATCTGTTTTGAATCTTTTCCGCTGACAGTCACATCACCATTTGCAGACTTGCCTAATTTATAAGGTACAAGTTTTTTGTCTTTTGCAACTTCCTTATCATCAAGCTTACGGCCCATAAATCTTTTTATGGAAAATACAGTGTGTTCAGGATTGGTTATTGCCTGCCTTTTAGCGATCTGACCGACGATACGCTCACTATCTTTTGTAAATGCGACAATTGAAGGTGTTGTCCTGTTACCTTCCGCATTTGGTATGACTGTGGACTTTCCGCCTTCCATCACAGCGATACATGAATTTGTAGTACCTAAATCAATTCCGATTGTTTTTGCCATATGTTATTCACCATTTTAATATAATTTTTAATTATGCTCAAATGCTCAACTATTTTTTACAACTTTTACTTTTGTAGGTCTTATGACCTTTTCCTTAAATATATACCCTTTCTGAAGCTCTTCAAAGACCGTATCATCCTCATGTTCATCAGATTCAGTCGTAAGCAGTGCCTCATGTTTTTCTGGATCAAACTTTTCACCAAGAGAAACGATTTCAGTAAGCCCTTCTTTTGCGAGCGCATCCTTAAGCTGTTTGAGCGTAAGTTCAACGCCTTTCTTGAGCGCGACGACATCATCGCAGGTCTCTGCAGATTCAATAGTCCTCTCAAGATTATCAATGACTTCTAAGACTGGCATGATCATCTGCCCTTTGGCATGATTACCGAGTTCGAGCTTTTCTTTGGATACTCTTTTACGATAATTATCAAAATCTGCCTGAAGTCTCTGTAACTGACTGAATGCCTGATTATACTGTTCTTTGTGATGTTTAGCAATCTCATCATATTTAACATCCTTAGCCGATTTAGTATGTTTGTCAACTTTACCCTGCTTAACATCAGTATCAGACTTAACACCAGCATCAGCGTTAACATCTTTAACGGACTCTGTACCAATATCTTTTTTAGAATTTTTTTCCTTATCGAACATAGACATCAACCATATCTGAACATCTGAACTTCATTAAAGGCGCAAAGAAACATATTTTGCGCGACCTTTATGTTCATGTGAGTATACACCTAATAAAAACCGATAGTAATCTTTAAATAGTTTTTGATTGAATCAACTTAAAATTCAGACAATTACTTTAATCCACCCACACACATATAACATTCAAAAACCATATATATAACAGGAAAACTTTAAAGGGGTGGAATTGTTATGGTTGATAATCAAGATAGTGTTACTGCGGGCGATATTATGTCCCGGACACTTGTAACTATTGATGAAGATTCAACAGTGAACGAGGCAGTGACAACTCTGAGAAACAACAATGTAAAAGATGTTGTTGTCTTTTCGAAAAAACGATACGCAGGCACGTTCGGTTATAGGCAATTGTTCCGGATTTACGGAAAAGACTTTCAGAAAACATCGATAAGACCTTACCTTTCAAGACCTCCGTTGATACCTCAAGACACGACGCTCCCACAGATTGCAGACCGGATGTGCCGGCTTGACCTTAAGATAATTCCCGTAGGCAAAGATGGTTCA
>DAOVHT010000053.1 GCA_030671745.1 Candidatus Nanohaloarchaea archaeon | reverse complement strand
TCTTATTGAGGCAGAAGAACATGGCATGACTGAAACTGAATTTAGACAAGTTCTTGAGGATGCAGTCAATATCCCAAATGGTGTTATTGTTTATATGTCCGATAAGTTGTTTGAGTTGCCTATAACGTGTGAATGTGATACCGAAATAACTGTGAATGTACCTGATGGTATTTCTTTGGAATATGTATTAGGGATAAAACCGTTGGGGGAGTATGAATCTGAAATCTTGGAAAGGATGGTTTCTGAATTGAAAAATATTAATTAAACTAATTTCTTGATAATATCTAGTAATTCTTTATATCCCGCATCAGTCTTGAATCCGGTTGGTTCGTGGTGTGTCTTTTCTGCCTTATAACCTTGTTTTTTTAGTTCTTCAAAGAGCTTTTCTCTTCTTGGTATCTCAAGATGGTTTTTTTTGCAAATTTGGTGCAGGTCATAGAAAGGCTGGGTTATGTGTGATTCTTTTTCTAAGGTTTCAAGGAATGCTGATAGTTTCTTGTCGTCAAAATCGTTCTCATCTATCATCTTGTTTATGAACAGGGGTGAATTTATCGGGCCTGTCCATAACGGTCCGGCTGTTGTCATGTCTTTGTTACAGATTGCGCAAGAGGTAGTCTCTATCTCTTTTGATAGCATCCGGTTGCCGCAGTTCTTGCAGTAGTGCGCATAACCTATGGTCTCAGCTGATTTTCCTGCCCGGCCTGTGCTTGATGTGGATAGGCCCATAATCCTGAAATAATGTATCTTTGAGTAGGATATCATTGGCACGAATGATTTGTTGTGCCTTGAGAATGCGCGCACAATACTTGCGATAAGTATCCTCAATCCGATTTCGTGCTTTATGTCTTCCCTTAACGGTGTTGCACCGTATCGTCTTATGCATGTCTTTGGGTATGTGCCGGACAGTGGTGCGGTGTCTGTTGCGGTTATGCCTATCATAGATCTTCCTGATGCGGCCCTTGCACAGGAGTCGAGAAAGTATATGGGTGAGCCGAAAGGGTCGATGTCTATGTAATCAAGGTGGTTCTTGTTTCTTGACAGGAATACGTTTGCGTCCTCGACTGAGAATTCTGCGTTTTCTATATTGTTGTCTTTGGCTGTCTTTTCTGCAATTTCTATTGCTGTCGGGTTCATGTCATTTATCATGACTTTTTCTATGTTCGTGCATTCTTTTGCAATCCGTAATGTTCTTATGCCTGAGGATGATAAGGCGTCGGCTGCTGTAATCTTTCTTTTTGCCATGTCTTTGAAGGCTTTGATGGCAAGGATTGATATGTCTCGGTTTAAGCGCATCTCTGGGTTGTAGAAGACTGCGTCTTTCTTTCTTATGTCGCCTTTGGGTATTTTGATGGTTATCTTGCCTTCTGTGATAGTTTCCATATTATGTGTCATAAAGATGTTTAATTTCTTAAAGTTATGTGTGAAATAACAATTATGTCTGTTAATGATTTCAGAAAACCAGAGCTTTTAGTCCCTATCAAGAATCTTGCCGGGCTTAAGGCCTGTTCAAAGTATGCGGACGCTGTCTATTTCTCTTGCGGAAAGCTTAATATGCGCTCAAGGAACAAAGACATTACTTTGCGCAATATCAAGAGCATTGTATCTTCAGTGCATAAGGCGGGGCTTAAAGCATACTTGACTGTGAATGCTATAATCTACAATAATGACATTAAAGTTGCAGAGGATGTGGTTAAAAAGGCCAAGGATGCGCAGGTGGATGCTATCATTACTTGGGATCCTGCTGTGATTGCGCTGTGTAAGGAGAATGATGTCTGTTTTCATGTCTCTACGCAGGCTAACATATCCAATTGGAAGACTGCTGAATTCTATCGTGATATGGGTGCTGAACGTGTCATCCTTGCCCGTGAGATGAACCTGAAACATATTGCGCAAATCAAGAAAAAGGTTGATGTCGAGGTTGAGACTTTTGTGCACGGGGCGATGTGCGTCTCTGTTTCCGGGCGCTGCTATCTGTCTTCATATCTTTATGGTATGTCGGCCAATTGCGGAACATGTGCGCAACCTTGCCGGAAAAGTTGGACTCTTGTTGATGATGAGAAGAATGAGATTGCCTGTGACGGCAAGTATCTCATTAGCGCAAAAGATATGTGCATGATAGATCATGTGCCTGAACTTGTAAAGGCAGGGATTGATTCTTTTAAGATTGAGGGCAGGCTTCGTGATGAGAAGTATATCGAGACTGTGTCGCGATGTTATCGGGAAGCTATTGATGCTTATTTTTCTGGGGATTTTACTAAAGAAAAAGTATTGGGTTGGAAGAAAGATTTGGCTGATGTTTACAATCGCGGGTTCTCGACCGGATTTTATTTTGCAACGCCTACCCGTGACGGGTTCAATTATGATTACAGTGACAACATGGCCAAGGAAAAAAGGCGCGCTGTAGGTGTTGTCAAGCATTATTACCTTAAACCTGGCGTGGCTGTAATTGCGCTCAATAATTCCGGGTTGAAAGTAGGTGATAAATTGATGATTGCTGGCAAGACAACTTATTTCAGGCAGGTTGTTGAGTCTATTTCTGTTGATGATGAAAAGGTTGAAAAAGCAAAGAAAGGGACTCTTATCGGGCTTAAGGTTGATGAGCGGGTAAGGGATAATGATGTTGTCTATAAGATTGTCGGGGCTTGAGGTTTTCACAACTTATAGAACTTGACTGTTGTCTTTTTGTCTTTTATTTTGACTATGCAGCATTCGCCGTTGTGACCGTAACCGCAGTTTGCGACAATCGTGTCTTTCAGCATCTCTTTGCCCTGGTTCTCGTGCATGTGCCCGCAGATGTTTATCGCCGGTCTGTATTTCTCGATTGATGCGCGATAGACATCATCGCCGACGTGTTTTCCGTTCATGGGCGATGTCTCTAGATTGACAAGGTCCATGTCGGTACTGAAAGGTACGTCGTGTGTGAGAAATATTGTATGCGCTCTGTCTTTCATGTTCTTGAACAGGCTTTCAAGCTCTTTAGTGTACTGTTTCTTGTGCGCTGCGTATTTCAGTGAGTCTCCTTCTTTGTGGCTCTTCCGTGATTTGACACCTCTGTATCCGCCGTGGGTCACTATTGCTATGTTGTCTATTTCTATGAAGGTTCGGTCTACCAATAGGATGTTTTCAAATTCTTGGATCAGATGATCAATCCCTGATTTTTCTAGATGGTATGGCGCAAGTGATTCGGAGATGTGGTCTGCATTGCCTATTATGACTATCACTGGAACATTCAGTTTCTCAAGGCGCTTGAATATGTTGATTACGCTTTCGGCTGATGATTTCAATAGTTGCTTATATTTACGTTTTCCTATGACATCTTCTATGGTTGTATCTGCTTTTAGTCGGTCCCAGTTCTTGAACTGCAGGTCCCTGAATGTGTCTGATTCTGAAAGGTCGCCGGCTACAAGTACAAGGTCTGGTTTTTCCTCTTTTCCAAAAGAATACAATCTGTTCGGGAATTTTCCGTGGAAGTCTGAGATGCATAGGATTTTCATAGAGGTATATTTGTCGGTGGAGTCTTTTATAGTTAACATCTGGTAATCTAAAATCTTTTTAAATATCAAAATATAATTTTTAGTTTATGAGAATCGTGCTTTCGCTTGGCGGGTCGCTTCTGACCGGTGTTTTTTCTTCTGATAATTTTGTTCGGTATGCAGAGGTCATAAAAACTATTTCTGATAAAGGCCACAAGCTGATAGTTGTCGTCGGCGGTGGCAAGATTGCAAGGGATTATATTGATATCGCTGATGGTTTCGATGCGTCTGACTTTGATAAGGATTATGTTGCGATAAAATTGACCTGGGCTAATGCTGCTCTTTTCGCGTCGGCATTGGGTGATTATGCTGAGACTAAAATCAATATAAGTTATGATGACATTGCTGAGCAGTTCAATAGTACTGATAAGGTTGTGGTCTGTGGCGGTATCGCGCCGGGGCAGTCGACTGACGGGGTCTCTTCAAAGCTTGCGCGCGCAATAGGTGCTGACATGGTCATCAATGCGACAAATGTTCCGGGTGTCTATGATTCGGATCCTCGGGTGAATATAAGCGCCAAGAAATGTGATGCTCTTACTTTTGATGAATTCAGGAAAATAATATCAAAGAATGAGCAGGCACCGGGTAAATATGGGCTTTTTGACCTTGCGGGGATTGATATATTGCAGGATGAAAATATTGATCTTGTGGTGATTGATGCAACCAATCCTCGCGAAATATTGCAGACTGTAAACGGTGAACAGAAAGGTACTCTGATCAGTTCTGGTGAATGATTGTATTATCTCTCAACCATGATGCATAGATTGTGGATATAATTTATTTTGTTTTTCTTGCAGTAATCTATCGCATTTTCATTTTCGCTTCCGGGTTGGAACCATACATTATTAATCTTTTTTGTGTGTACTTGTTTCAGGACATTTTCTGTAATGCTCGGTGGCACTACAAAGATTGCAACATCTATCTTTTCTTTTATGTCTGTAAGTTTTCTGTAGACTTTTTGGTCTTGAATATCCTGTCCTTTTGGATTTACAGGGATTATCTTGAATCCTGCAACAGTCAGGTCTTGGAGTATCTTGTATCCGTACTTATCCTTGTTGGCTGAAGCACCGATTAAGGCATAAGTATATTTTTTGTTTATCATTGATGTATTTTTCATGTTTAATATGCTCCTTAGAATACTATTCCGCCGTAACCAACTATTGCGTCTTTGTTTTTTGATACTTCGTAGCTTGTCGTGTAATCAATCAGGGTTCCTTTGTCTATCTTTTTGTTCTTCATTATCATGATCAGTATTGCAATCGGGTGCGAACCGCACACAGTTGTTTCTCTTGCTTTGTTCAATGTCTGTATCTCGTCCAGTTCTGTTATCTTTTGAATTATGTCTTGGTCTGTGTTTTTAATCCATTCAAGTTCGTCTTTTTCAACAGGTACGAAGTTGTATCCCTTGCCGAAATGGGTGAGATCTGAGCTTGCGATGAACAGTACTTTTTTTCCTTCTGTCGCTTTTGATATTGTGTCTGCTATCTTTTGGAGTGTGTCAAGGTCTGTATTGTCTGTCGGTATGATTATGGGTACTATCTTTAGATTTTTTAGTCGATGTTGAAGGAATGGTAATTGTACTTCGATTGAGTGCTCGTACATGTGTGCTGCATTGTCTTCAATTATGATGTCTGATTTTGATATTATCTTTTTTGCAAGGGTCGCGTCAATATCTATTTCACCGAGCGGTGTAATCCAGGGTTCTGTGCTTATTGATACTGTCTCTGCCATCCCTGTGTGGTCCGGTCCTAAGAGTATTACTGCGTCGTATTCTTTTTCAATCTGGGCATATGCTTTCGCTGCGGTCTTTCCGCTGTACAGGTATCCTGCGTGTGGTGCAACAAGACCTATGACTTCTCTGTCTATTGTCTTCTCTGTGTCCTTGAACAGTTTTTCTAGCATCAGTTTCAGGATTCTTGCATTTCCTGGATAAAAACCTTCAGCTACCGGTTCGCGTACCATAGTCTAATATTGATTTTGATTGTTATATTATTTATTCTTGATTCTGTATTTAAAATGAAAGACTATAAGAAGCTAGAGAGTACCATATTTTTCTTTAAGGATGTAAAACCAATCAAGTATTTTTTTGTTATTTGGTGTATTATCATTCTCATCTAGATATAAATCTAAAATATTTTTAGAATCATCTCTGTTAAATATTATGGTGCCTGTATTTTTATGGACATGATGTTGATTACGATTATCTTCTGAAAGTAATATAGTTCCTTGATATATCATGTATTTGTTTCTTAAAAGACTGCTGTTCTTTTTCTGAAATAATTTAATGCCTGTTTCCATTTCATTTGTCGGTGCCTCGATTTTAATAGTGAGTTGATGCGGGTTTTTTCGGTTCAATAATCCTTCGCTTATGGTGTTCACAATCTTTTTATGAGGATTTATTGTATCCATCGGGATATAATTACGCAGATTCTCAAAACTGATACCGCTAAATAAAAATAGATTAGTCGAATGATCGTATGTCCATCCTGTCTTTGAAAAAGGAAGCACTCTTTTTTTACTGCATTCTGCAAGATATAGATCTATGTTCTCTTTGCCCATTTTACAGAGAGGTATGCCATAAGCAAGAGCTTTGAATTCAATATAAGCTGGTGGTATAGGTATCGTTTCAATGACGTCTTTAAAAAAATCATCAAAAGATGTTTCAATCTTTAAAGGTTCGCTTTTTGTTTTTTCAAACATCCGATCACTTTCAATCTTAAAATTATTTTTATCTTCTTGATATTCATATATGTCTCTTTAACTTTTAAAAGTTGTATCATTATGGGATTTCATCAAAAAAGACAAATATATAAATCTATTTCTTACAAATAACCGGTATGCTTGTGAATTTTGGGTCTATAAGGACTTTCATATTTGAAATCAACGGGACTGTCATGCGCTGGAATACGCTTAATCCGCACATGGAGAAACTTATAACCACGCTTAAGAAAAGACATAAGAAAGTGTATTATGTCACTGATAACTGTGTCCTTACGCGCGATATGATGGCTAAAAAATTGACAAAGTTAGGGCTTAAGACCAAAGAGGATGAGATCATTACTTCTGGGTATGTCGCTGCTAATTATTTTGAATCAAAAGGAATCAATAAGGTCTATGTCTGTGGTGAGCGTGGTCTAATATCTGAACTTGGTGCCCATGGGATAACTGTATCCGATAATGCGGATCATATACTTCTTTCAATTGACAGGAATTTTAATTATATGAAACTCAAAAAAATCGGTGATCTTGTCAAGGGCTGTTCCAAGCTTTATGCAACTGGGATAAACCGTAACTGTTATGTTGATGATGAGACATATCCGGCTGAGATGGCTGTGGTTGAGGCTGTCAAGAATTATACTGGGGCTGATGTCATTCTTTTGGGTATGCC
>DAOVHT010000081.1 GCA_030671745.1 Candidatus Nanohaloarchaea archaeon | reverse complement strand
GCCTTGATCCAATGCTTCAACCATGGCATCAAAATCATAGATCTCTCTTTTTGTAACTGTGATAAAGTTAGGACATTTTTTTAATGAAAAGAAGAAATCACGGTTCAATAGATTAATGCTATCTTCGTTTAGGCTCAGACAGTTTATGATTACGTCGGCTTTTTTGGTCTTTTGAATCAGGTCGTCACCTCTACAAAAAAATGTGATATTCATCCCGAAAGCAGTACATAGATGTCCAAGTTGCAGACCTATATTGCCTCGACCTAAAATTGTTACATTCTTGAATTTTAAGCTCTGAGTAACTGGTGGCAATTGACCTTTCGGTAACTCTGTATTTTTAATGAATCTAGGAAATTGCCTAAACAGATTTAACATCATAGATATGACCCACTCGACAACTGCATCATTATTGCAAGCGGGACTGTTAGCCAAGACTACATTATTTTTATTTAATCTATCCATATCAATTTTTCCTAAAGCTACAAAGGGATAGGTTACAAAAACATCTTTCAGGTCATACAGATTCTCGATTAATCCAAAAGATTCGCTACAGATAATGTCTGCATTCTCAACTCTTTTCAGCCATGCTTCTTTAGTTCTTGGCGCATCATGATAGAATTTTACTTTTCCTAGTGCGTTTAACTGTCGCGCCTGATCTTTTGTGAACCCGAAATCTGAGGTGACTACTATCTTGACCATGGAGTGATTTAGAGAGGGTATGTTAAATAGTTTTTGAAAAAGATGATGTAATTTAGATTCCGAAATTTAAAAGGCTGAATCCTGAAACATTTATTTAAAGTTTAACAGTCAATTATTTTTATAAGGTGTAACTTATGGTAAACTATAAGATGTCAAACGATATGGAACAATTCCCTAATCCGCCGAGATTTTTTTAGTCATAGGTATTTTTACTTCTGCAACAATTCTTTGATTTGTGTTTGCGCATATATTGAAAGATAGAGCAGTCTCTGTTCTGTCCAATATCTAATGAGGTGTAGTTTTATGTATGATGAAATAAAAAACGGTGAATGTCTTCCTTTTGAGAGAAAGACTGAAGGATGCTAAAAGGATAGTCATCAAGATAGAGTCAAATACTATCATAAAAGATGATAGGTTCAACCTGCGACTTGCTGAAGATATCGCAAGGCATATATCAACTGATGCGCGAGAGTTCATAATTGTCTCAAGCGGTGCGGTCGGTCTTGGCAAAAAACATATCAGGCTTGAAAATAAAAATGATATCATTGTAAAGCAATGCCTTGCATCAGTAGGTCAAAACCAGCTTATGAATTCATTCTCTAATTGTTTCAGGAAATATGATACGGCTATTTCTCAACTGCTCCTTACACATGAGGACATTAAAGATCTTAAACGAAAAGACAATGTCAAAAATATTATAGACAGGCTTACTTCTTTTGGTATCACAACAATCATCAATGAAAATGATTCGGTGTCAACTGAGGAGATCAGTTTCGGTGACAATGACATATTGTCCGCACACATATCAAACCTGATAGATGCAGACATACTGATAATACTGTCTAATGTTGACGGATTGTACAAGGATATGGATACTAAAGAAATTGTCAGTCTTGTCAAGGATGCTGATATTGCGCGAGGATATGTCACCCAGACAAAATCAGAACTTGGATGCGGTGGTATGGGATCAAAGATTAATGCCGCTGAGATTGCTTCAATTTCTGAGACTGTAACAGTTGTTGTGAATGGTAATGAGGAGGATGTAATCAGAAAGATTTTTGAGGGTGCTGAATTAGGCACCATATTTACTTTAAATGGAGGTCTTAAAAATGAATGAAATAATTGAAATTGCTAAAACTGCTAAAAAGGCGTCAGTCAAAATCGCAAGATTGACAACTGATGAGAAGAATAAGATCTTGCTCAATATGGCTGAAAGATTGGATTCTTCTAGAGATAGGATCTTAAATGCCAATCTTATTGATGTCAGAAATGCAAGAGATAAAGGTGTCAAAGAATCTATGATTGACAGGCTTTCGCTTGACGACATTAAAATTGATCTTATGATTGAGTCAGTCAGACAACTTGCCGAACTTAAAGATTATGTGGGTGAGATCATAGGTGAAAAACGTCTGGATAATAGTCTTGAAATCATTGAGAAGCGAATCGGTTTCGGTGTAATCGGTGTCATATACGAATCAAGGCCTAATGTGACTGTTGACGTGTGCGCCATTTGCCTTAAAAGTTCATCTGTCGCGATACTTAAAGGTGGAAGCGATGCAATAAATTCCAATCGGGTTCTGGTCGCTATAATGCAGGATGCGTGTTGTGTTGAGAATGCATTCAACCTGATAGACACGACTGACAGGGATGCGGTGAATAAGATGATACAGCTCAGGGATTATATAGACCTCATAATACCTCGTGGAGGTTACGGCCTTATCAATTTTGTCAGAGACAATTCAAAAGTATCTGTGATTGAGACAGGTACCGGCAACTGTCACACCTATGTAGATTGTGATGCGGACTGCGACAAGGCAATAAAGATAATCATCAATGCAAAGACACAAAGGACTGGTGTCTGCAATGCTCTTGAGAAAGTTATTGTGCATAAGGATGTGGCTGACAGATTGCTTGAAAGGCTGTCAGATGAACTTGTCGTAAAAGGTGTTGAGATCCGTGGTTGCGAGAGGACAAAAGAGATCATAGACTGTAAAGATGCATGTGAAGATGATTGGGCAAAAGAATATCTGGATCTTATAGTTGCGATAAAAATTGTTAACAGTCCGGATGATGCAATTGAACATATCAACCGATACGGGACTAAACATTCTGAAGCTATCATCAGTGATAATTGCAAGAACATAGAACGGTTCATTGATGAGGTTGATGCAGCTGCCGTATATTCAAATGCATCCACAAGATTCACAGATGGGTATGAATTTGGGCTTGGGGCTGAGATAGGTATCAGTACGCAGAAGATGCATGCACGAGGACCTATGGGGCTCAAGGCGATGACTACTACAAAATATGTGATAAGAGGGAATGGACAGGTTAGGGAGTGATGAATAAATTTATTTTTAAAATCACAATTTGAAATGAACTAAAAATTGAAATAATTTAATTAGAATTGAATTTGATATTGTAAACCGCAGTTTTAACTTGAATCGTACCATCATCTAGTTCAGTTGTATCTAATCCATCACCATAAAATCTTTTGAAATAAGCAGGTTCAATCAATAATGATTTTTTTTCTTTTATCACTGAACCCTCTTTTACTAAATTATCCAATATATCAAACATTTTATTTGAAACAAATCTTGTTGGTATCAATATATCTTGACTACATTCAGCCCCATAATCAGTCAGATAATCCACCCAAGCACCATCAAGATCTAAACTACCATTCTGGAAGAATCTTGTGCACAATATCCCCCCATCAGTAAGTGCTGTCCTATTACGCCCCACATAATCGCCTTTGGATCCTTTTGCATAAATTACATTTTTGTTTGAATCCATCACCTGAACAATGCTTGCCCATCGATTAAAACCACCATAACCTTTTTTAAGACTTAAACAAGAACCAAAGAAATCACCCATATGAAGTGCTTCAAAAGGATCTGTGCTCACATAAAAATCTACGTCATCTTTTATCTCTTTAAAAGAGCCTTTAATGCTCTTTGCTTTTTGCATATGACCTTTTATCTCACTTATATACTCATTATCTTTTTCTACAGATTTCTGAGTTTTAAGTATACTTTCAATACCTGAAACCTTATCTGCAATACTGAGTTCATAAAGATGAGAAAATGAAGATTCATCTATTCTTAATTTTTTTAAACGGTCATAGATTATCTCAAACTCAGAATCTATTCTTTCTTCAATCCGTTCTTTGATATTTGGGTCACTCTTGATTGTGTAGTTCCTTTTTATTCCACATTCATAAGAATCAATATCAATCTTCAAATTATAATAAAACTCTCTTAAAATCTTGTTGGGTTCAACATCACGTATCGCATCAAATGATGCTTTTTTTCCATCTAATAAATATTTTGAAGCAATTAATTTTAGAGAGGATTTAATAGTCTCATCAGAACCCTTATTATGATATGCATAAAGAATGTTATCAACCTGTAATTCTAATTCTTTTGGAACTTCTACGCCCATACCAATAAGTTCACCATAAAATAATTTTCGTGTTTCAGATAATTCAGATATAATTTCAGTCCATGCTACATTTTCAGGCAGACCCTCTAACTTAGAATCAATCAAATTATTTGAATTAAACTTATTTAATAAATCATAAGTTTTATGTAAATTAACCAAAACTTTGACTATATTTTTCTTGCTTGTATGTGGGTCTAATGCTTTTAAGATATAACGAGTCGTATAATCCGAAACCTGATTAGATGCCAATGGATCAATTAAATCCCTTGTCCTTTTTTTGCCAAGATAACCAATTATTGACCTTAATCTTTTCTCATCAAGTAAATTAGAATATCTCTTTTTTATCAATGGTAAATCCGTGAATGAATTGCCTGTAGCCCAAAAATCATTTATGAAATTAGAAAATGTTTTTCCTAAAAATCCCATGTATAATTCATAGGTTTCTAAAGCATCATGATTAAAGCCAACTGTATCAAAAATAAAATCAAACATCTGTTCAAAAAGTTTTGAATCCATATCATTTTCGTAATTTTCCAGATCAATTGATAAATCTTTGAGAAATGCTAAATCAGATTCAATATGTCCAGGGTTATTACCTCTTAAATTATTTACGGATGCTGACGCATTTAACATCAATAAACAAGCT
>DAOVHT010000153.1 GCA_030671745.1 Candidatus Nanohaloarchaea archaeon | reverse complement strand
TTCATTTCTTCTAAAACTATTTATATAAGTGGAACTCCCAATCTGAGATCGAATCTCGAAATATTAGACCGATGGTGGGGTGATTATTCTGCAAGCAATGATAAGTCGTCGTTCCCGACTTTAGATGGTAATTTTTGGTGGCCGGCACTGGGACTTGATGACAGCGGTGATGAAAATAATAGGGTTTCTTTACTTGAAGAACATTTGTTCTCCGACAGAAAACTTATGTTCAATATTTTTTCAATGGCAACCCTTCTAGGAGCGAATGTTGGGAGAATGCAGATAAAGAACTACATCAGCTTACTTGATAGCAAAGGTCTCTCTTTCAGTGAAATCTACGATATGGAGGAAGAAGTCGCCATAAAGGAAATGATTGATGACATCTTCAACATTAATCATGAAAGTCTGCAAGAAAAGCATTATCCTGATCTAAGAAGACGGTTTTTTGATATTCTGCTTCTTAGAAGGGCGCTGAAAGATGAGTACATCGGCAAGGACATTATGGGGATGTTAAAGGCACTCATAGACGACGGTCTCTCACCGGAGTACTTCTTGACAAGTGGACAGGAAGGCGGAATCAAACCTTCCATGAAAGGTTTCAAAGGGATGTTCACAGGGCAGATATATTTCATAATAAGAGAAGCAGTAAGGCTCGGATTAGCTGATAAATGGGACCCGATTGCATTCCATGCACCATCGCAGGTAAGAAAATTAATTGAAAACCTTGGTGGTGATATGTCCTCAACATCAAGAGACGGGAGGAGAGAGGACCTAGCTAAGATGATGATTGGGGAGATTAATGCTTATGATAACTTAAAAATATGGTATGACATTCCTTTCTTCATATACTATGATGAATTCTGTCGAAATTGCAAAAGGGGAAATAATAATTCTTACCGCACTTGTGAGATGCAATGTCGTGAGAGTGGAGATGAATGGTGACTAAAAAAGTAAAAGATCGACTAGAACGATTCCACAATGTCGGCACCGTCATAAATGAAGAGATATTTGGTGGGTTTGAACAATATGTCATAGATTTTGGTGAAGAGGGTATTCAAAGACTTAGGTCATGTGATGTCGAGATAGTTAGATCATTGGATGAAAGACTATATGACGGAGATTATGATCTAAAGAGTTTCATCCTTCGAACGAAAGCATCAATTATGTTCAATGAAGACCTTCGTACGGGCTCACTATCTAGGATGAAGCTGGATATCATACCCCATCAGATGGTCATGGCTGATAGAGTTACAAGAACAAAAGCGAGGGGTTTTCTGATCGCTGATGATGTCGGACTCGGAAAAACCATAGAAGCAGGCCTTGTTATTCGTTCGATGATCTCACATGGGAGGGCTGATAGGATACTTCTGCTGTGTCCGGCCAATCTGATCCTTCAATGGAGGGAACAACTTTCCGAACGTTTTGATGAATGGTTCGATATACTGAAAACTGATGTGAACATAACTGATCCAAGAAGGTGGGACCACAACCCCCGGATAATTGCAAGCATTCAAACTCTTAGGTTGCCAAAACATAGGGATATTTTATTAGATAGTACTCAGAAATGGGACCTTGTCATAGTCGATGAGGCACATCATCTTACAGCAAAGGAATACGGTTCAAAGGTCAATCGGACCAAGAACTTCAAATTGCTGGAAAAATTGAGGGAAAGGACAAGTTTCTTTTTATTTCTTACTGCTACGCCACATCAAGGCGATGATAATATGTTTGCTATGCTGTTAAAACTTGTAGACCCTGATTATATAACATCTGCAAGGGATTTTACAGATATAGGGGTTAAGATCAACGATATTATAGGAAGGAACCTCAAGTCTGAAGTAACGGACTTCAGCGGCAAGAAACTTTTCAAAGGCCATAAAATACTAAGGCATGAAGTAACACCATGCGAAGAATATTCTGCTTTCATGGTAGAGATAGAAAAGTTTGTAAGAGATGGGCTTATGTCGCTGGATATGAAAGGGTCTGGTCGGATGGATGCGGAGAATTTCGTCCTGACATCATTCTTAAAGTTAAGTGCATCTAGCCCAGAGGCGATAAAAAGGACCTTAACCAACCGACAACGGAATTTGAAGGATGGCATCACACACAGCGGGATGTCGAACGAGTATGATCAGAGATATGCGGGTGAGCACGAGGAATATTCCGCATCAAGTGTGAAAGAGATCTTCGATGGTGAGATGAAAAGGATTGAATCCCTACTAACCAGTCTTGAAAGTATTATCGATCCCAAACTCGAAGAATTGGATAATATCATCAAGAACGAAGGTCTATTAGAAGATGCATCAAAGAGATTATTAATATTCACAGAGTATCGCGGTACTCAGGATCAGATCAAGCATCATTTAGAACATATATTTGGAGACGGATCGGTTCTTTTGATGAACGGCGATCTGGATGTAGTTCAAAAGAAGAAGGTCATCAAAGATTTCGATACCAAGAAGAGGTTCTTAGTGTCCACTGAAGCTGGAGGTGAAGGTATAGACCTCCAAAATAACTGTCACTTAATGGTGAATTATGACATCCCATGGAACCCTATGAGACTTCATCAAAGGACTGGTAGGCTTGACCGTTATGGACAGAAACAGAAAGTGCATGTGCATTATATGGTCGTGAAGGACACTATAGATGATAAGATACAACATTTTCTTGAAGATAAGATCGAGAGGATAGCAAATAGACTAGGGGATCTAAAAGG
>DAOVHT010000029.1 GCA_030671745.1 Candidatus Nanohaloarchaea archaeon | reverse complement strand
GTGGTGAGAATGGTATGAGTTGCAGATGGTATGTAACGGATACAGGTTATACTACTGATTCTGGTCAAGATTGTTCTATATCTGGTTATATTGCAACTTGCAGTGTAACTTCATCAAGTGATGGTGCAAAATCTGCTTCAGTCTCCTGTCAGGATACTCCTGTAAATGGAACTGCAAATAAGCAGAATACTACACAGAATATTGATGTTAATTATAGTTTGGATACAACTGCTCCTTCAATCAATTCTTTTGGTGCTAATTCAACTGCATATCAAACTGTAAAGGTTACGTGGTCTGTTCAGGATGCAACAAGTGGTCTTAAGAATATTAAAGTTTATAGATCCCTTACTAATTCAACTTCTGTAGGGACTTTGCTTACAACTGCATCGCCGTCATCTAATACATATATGGATTTAACAATTGTACATAGTGTAAATTACTATTATTATCTTGTTGTTGAAGATGTTGCGGGTTATGATACTACTAGTGTAGCTGAGTTGGCGCAAGACACATCTACCCTTATTGTAAATGATACTCGTGATGTTACGGCTGGTGTTGTTTTGTTTAATGCTGGTGATATAAAGAATTATATCTATAAGGTTGAAGGTCTGTCGGGTGTGACTAATGTTACTGTGGTCGCCAAGAATGCGGGCGATTTCGGCATAACTGTCGCTGGTGTTGATACTTCCTTTGTGGGTCTTAATATTACTCCTGATAATGCTTCATGTTCCGGTACTTCAACCGTTACATTTTTTATATATAAATCTGTGTTTGATGATTCCGGTGCAAAAAATGACATTGTTGTCGTAAAGCACTATGTGGGCATAACATTAGTTGGCAGTATTGATGCTAATATAATTGAACTTGATCCTATCAAGGGTTATAAGTTCAATTTCACTACAACAAGCTTTTCTACATTTATTCCTACCTATACAGCTCCTGTAGTTGAGACTCCTGATGATGATGGTGATTCCTCTTCATCATCTTCTACTGGTGGTATGGGCGGTGCTTTGCCTGCGGTAACTATAGAGACAAAGGTTGTTAATCTGACTGCTAATGTTCCTTTGGATATTGATTTCACAGTTTCTAAGACACTTGTAGATACATTGCAGTTGACAACAACTGAAGGTTTTGAAAATGTAGATGTCATAGTTGAGAAGATATCAACTACTCCTGCTGATGTTTCAGTGCCTGCTATTGATTCTGTGTACAATTATATTCAGGTGACTCATGATGATGTATCAAATGATCAGATCTCAAGGGCAATATTGACTTTTGTTGTTGATATCTCCTGGTTTGAGGATAATAATGAGACTAAAGATGATGTTGTTCTCTTAAGGTATGCGGATGGTGTCTGGAATGATCTTGCAACAACTTATATCTCATCAGATGGTACTTATTATTATTTTGATGCTGTGTCTCCTGGATTGAGCTATTTCGCAATAGGTACAAAGACTGTTGAAGTTGCTGATGAGCCTGTTGTGGTTGATGATACATCTGTGCAAGATGAGGTTATTGATACTCCTGTTGTTGGTGATGTTGATACTGTCATTGGTGATGTTTCTAAACCTGGAAGGTCTACATCTACTGTGGTTGCAATAATTATTGTATTGGTAGGTGTTATTGCATTTGTTCTTTTGAGAAAGAAGAAACATGTGGTGAAAACAGAGGCGGTCTCAGAGATTAAGGCTGGGTCAGATACTCCTGACTCTAGTGCTTCTGGATCTGATAATGCTGTTGCTGACAATCCTGAATCAGACAAGCTTTGAGGATATTTTATGTCTGATTATCTTTTTTTCTCTAAGTATTATGATTTTATTGCTGGCGGAAGCCAGAATCTTTTTGTTCCTTTTATCTTGGATTCGATTGATAGAGCTTTTTGGACTACAAGGGTTTTCGCGGTCTGCCGGAAATAATGACAATTTTCTAATAATCTCGGTTAGATGAATAAATATTTAATATTTGGGTTCGTTATATATGTTATGGTGGATTGGAAATTATATGTGCATCGGGGTATAATCTCATCGGGGGGGTCTTTTGATTCATCTCAGATTGCTGCTGGTCTGGATATTGACGTTTTGCCGCAAATAGTATTGCCTATTGGTATTGAAGATATGAGCGTCCTTGATAAGCTTTATGGTTATCTGTCAGGGGAAGGGTTATCTGATATTCCTCTAAAAATAACTGGCCATGATAAGAAACCATTTAACTCTGAAAATAGTCAAAAAATAATAGGTATTTTTGATAATATACATAGGCTTAATGCGGGTTATGATGAAAAAATAATCACCGATGTAATTTCTACTGCAGGTGCAGTACATTCTATTCCTGATGAATTAGGGTTGAGAGAAACTGAATCTAAAGGTTATGGTGGTGTCTCTGCAACATTTACAGCTAAGGATTATTATTGTCATATATCTTCTGTTAGGATGAATATGTTGGGCGTATTTAATGAGGCCAATAAATTGGATATTCCGTTTATAATCGGAAATTCTGCATGTATTGATTATGGGTTTACTAAAGATGTTGACTCTAAATCCGACATTTTAAAGAGTGATCCTCGTTGGGGTAAAACTGGTTGGTTACCAGAACGTTTACAGACTGGTGATGTGGGTTGTGCGCATGATCTTGCTTATCTTACTGAGTTAGAGCGACCAGTGTGCATTAATATTGAAGATCTTAATCAGACTATTGAATATTCTCATGAGTTTAATTTACATGGGGGTGGTGTTGTTGATAAGATCGGTGTTGTTTCAGAAAATGAACAATTTGTGCTTGATGAAGGTCTAGGGGTATTTGTTAGGCAAGGCTGTCCTATTTATTATGAAAAGCCAGTTAATCCAATTGATGTCATAAATACATATACTGATCAAATTCCTATTTGTGAAATAGGTGGTCAAGCCAGCATGTTCTATGATGATGAGGGAATAACTAAAATTGGTTCACACATGCCTATTACTTTCGGAAATGATCCTAATGAGTATATTTCAGATGATGTTGTAAGGCTAGATCAAAATAAAAAACGTGAGGTATTATTAACTGGAAATTTAAAAGCACTTCATGGCGCTGGGTGCCGAAAAGGTGTATTGAATCTATATCTTGGTCCTGATGTTTATACTGGATCTAAATGGAGAGAATATCATGAATTATCAAGAGATAATGTATTGTCAATAACTGATAAATTTTAATTTATTGTTTTCGTTTATTTGGTTCTGTTTGTGTATGTCGGTATGGGTGGTAAAAACCCTACTTCTAAGACCACAAGGGTTTTTGTGATGTGCCGGAAAGAATGATGTTTTTCAATAATACCATAACCTTTATAAAAGTGATTTCGTAAATGTCTATGTTAATAAGAGCTTTATTTCTTATTATTTTACTATAGTTTATTTCTGGTTCTGTTTTGACCAAGAAATATTGATATTTAAGAGGTTTGATGAAAATGGCAAAAATGATTGACAAGATCAAAGGAATTGTTGAGGATAAAGCAAGAATACGAAACCTTTGTATATGTGCGCACATTGATCATGGAAAGACTACACTTAGTGATAATCTTCTTTCTGGTGCGGGTATGATTTCTGAGGAACTTGCAGGTAAGATGTGTGCAACTGATTTTGATGCGCAGGAACAGGAACGAGGAATAACTATATATTCTGCTAATGTATCTATGGTTCATACTGTTGAAGGTACTGATTATTTGATTAATCTTATCGATACTCCGGGTCACGTTGATTTCGGTGGTGATGTAACACGAGCTATGCGTGCTGTTGATGGTGCGGTTGTTGTTGCGTGTGCGGTTGATGGTGTTATGCCACAGACTGAGACTGTTCTTCGTCAGGCATTGAAAGAGCGAGTAAAACCGGTTCTTTTCATCAATAAAGTTGATCGTATGATTAAAGAGCTTCAGCTTACGCCTGAACAGATGAATGAGAAATTTACAAACATAATTTATAAAGTGAATGCAATTATTCGTGCAAATGCGCCTGCTGAATTCAAAGAGGAATGGCAGGTCAATGTGGCTGATGGAAAAGTCGGTTTCGGTTCTGCATATAAGAATTGGGCAATTTCAATTCCGTTCATGAAAAAGACAGGTATAACTTTCAAAGAAATAATTGAGATGACTCTGGCTGATGATGAAAAAGCGCTTGCAAAGAAAGCACCTCTTCATAACATAGTATTAGATATTGCAATAAAACATCTTCCAACTCCTGATGCAGCACAGGCATACCGTATACCAAAACTTTGGACCGGTGATGTTGGGACTGTTGAAGGTAAAGCCATGCTTGAATGTGATTCAAAAGGTCCTTTAGCGGGTGTTGTAACTAATGTTACTGCTGATAAACATGCTGGTATGGTTGCAACTGCAAGGCTTTTCTCAGGTACTTTAAAAGATGGTGATCATGTACTTTTAGTTGGTGCTGGACTTGATGCACGAGTACAGATTGTAAGTGTATATAATGGTGCTAAAAGAGATGCAATTGGTTCTATGCCTTGCGGAAATATTGTAGGTATTACTGGTATTGGTACTGCTAATTCAGGTGAAACTATATGTTATCCTGATTCTGTAATTGCGCCTTTTGAAAGTATTACACATATTTTTGAACCTGTGGTTACAAAGTCAATTGAAGTCAATAATGTTAAAGATCTTCCTAAGGTCATAAATGTTTTAAGACAGAGGGCTAAAGAAGATCAGACACTTGTTGTTAAGATTTCAGAAGAGACTGGAGAAATGCTTATTTCAGGTCTTGGTGAACTTCATCTTGAAGCAAAGGTTGAGCGATATTTCAAGGATTTGAAACTTGATGTCAATATATCTGCACCTATTGTAATCTTTAAAGAAGGTGTGAAAAAGCTTTCTGATGAGTTTGAAGGTAAGTCACCTAATAAGCATAATAAGTTCTATTTCAAGGTGGAACCGGTAACTCCTGATGTTATTGATCTTTTGAATTCTGGTGAATTGAAAGATGGTACTATACGAAAACAAGATGTGACTGATGTTTCACAGAAGCTTCTTGCAGCTGGTTTTGATAAAGATACATCAAAGAAAGTTGTTTACACATATCAAAATAATATGATTGTAAATGTTTCTCGTGGTGTACAATATTTAAATGAAGTAATGGAACTTATCAAACAGGCTTTCAGAGAGGTGTGTGATAAAGGACCTATGGCAGATGAGCCTTGCTTTGGTCTTAAATTACTTATCATGGATGCAAAACTTCATGAAGATACAATTCATAGAGGTCCTGCACAGGTCCTTCCTGCAGTTAGAAGTGCTGTCAAGGAAGCAATGATCAATGGTGATGCATCTATATTTGAACCTAAGCAGGTATTGCGTATAGATACGCCTACTGGTAATATGGGTAATGTCATGACTGAAGTACAGAACCGTCGTGGTCAGGTGCTTAACATGTCTGAAGAAGGTGATATGACTGTTATTGAGGCAAAGATTCCTGTGGCTGAAATGTTCGGTTTTGAAGCTTCATTGAAATCTGCTACAGGTGGTCGTGGATTCCAGTCACTTATGGCTATTTTGTATGAGATAATGCCAAAAGATCTTCAGAATAAGACAATACTTCAGATCAGGAATAGAAAAGGTCTTAAAGAGATTGTACCTACTCAAGGTTCTTACGGATCTTAGGTTTTTTCTTCCTTTTTTTATTTTTCTTAATCTTTTTTTATTCTATTTTTATTTCTATATTATCTTTGATTATGGCGTAAGTAGTATTTTTGGCAGATATTAGTTTATCTGTAATTATATCATAGGTTGGGGTGAGTATATTGTCTGTTGTCATTTTTGGGAGGTATGCGAGTTTCTTGCCTATGTATGCTCCTGGTATTTCACCTACATAAAGTGTGGGTAAACAACTTATACAAAATAAATTAAATTCCATAAGTGAGTCGAATTTAAGTTCTGGTGATATTAAGTAACTGATCGGAATGATAAAAGCTCCGATTGTACCTCCACAAAAATGCCCTAAGTCTATAAAATCATTTTCTATTTTTTCGCCTTTTGTTTGTGGTGTGTCGTTTTTATAGGTTTCTATTTTTGTTTTGATATAATTTGTGGTATTTTTATTTTTCTTTTGTACTGGTCGTATACCTTGTTCTAAACAATAATCGAAAGTAGTAGTGACACCTTTTGCAAGATAATCATAGATTTTATTAAGTTTTTCAATATCTTTCTGTTTTATCGTAAATTCAACCATATAATTTAATATTTGATTTATGAGTTTAAATGTGTTTTAATTATTTTTGATTGTATTGTTGTTTTTTTCGGATGATTGACAAAAACTTTATATAGTAATGTTATTATTATCTTATTATGTGTGTCTGACTTTGAAGAATCGGTCGACATATAAAATTCGTAAGGGGGGTGTTTTTAGATGTCTGAAATGGGTAAGCTTTATCTGCGCGATGGTGAGGATGAAGATGCAGGGGATTATGGCGCGGATTATAACGAAGATGATGAAGAAGAGGCTTGATTTTTCATCTATTTTTTGATTTTTTTCAATTGTTTTTAATTATTATTGATATTATTCATTGGTATTATTTATTCATCCAATGCGTCATTTGCATCATCAAGGTACATTCCGCATTTCTGGCAAGTGAATGTTCCGTCAAAAGCATCATAGAACTTGCTGATAGAGATTATGTTCTTGTGTCCGCATTCACAGCAATCCATCGAAATATCTGATGTCATGACAGGTTATGTAAACATTTAATTTTAAATTGTTATTGATTCATCTGTTAATTGTTGTAATTATGGGTATGACATAAGGTTTATAAAGTTCATCTTGTAACATGCTTTGTTGTTGTATGCTGCAAAAAGCATATCTTTTTAAAAGTTTTTAATACAATAACACTACTTATACTGAACTATGCAGTTCATTTTAAGACAAAATAATTTTGGAGGTTATTTATATGGCTGATAAACCACACATGAATCTTGTAACAATTGGACACGTTGATCATGGTAAATCAACACTAATCGGAAGATTGTTATTTGATACTGGTAATGTTTCTGAACAAGAAATGAGAAAACTCGAAGAGAAAGCAAAAGAATTGAAGAAAGATACTTTCAAGTTTGCATTCCTTATGGATACTGTTAAGGAAGAACGAGAAAGAGGTGTAACTATAGACCTTGCACATAAGAGGTTTGATACTGCTAAGTATTATTTTACATTAATTGATGCTCCGGGACACAGAGATTTCATCAAGAACATGATTACTGGTGCAAGTCAGGCAGATGCAGGTATTCTTGTAGTTGCTGCAAACGATGGTATCATGACACAGACAAAAGAACACGTTTTCCTTTGTCGAACTCTTGGTGTAAACCAGCTTACTGTAGCTGTTAACAAGATGGATACTATCGGTTATGATGAAGCTAAATTCAACAAAATCGTAGATGATGCTACAAAACTTCTTCAGTCTGTAGGTTATAAGACTGATGAGATTAAATTTGTTCCAGTATCTGCATGGATTGGCGATAACATATCAAAACCATCAGAAAACTTAGGTTGGTATAAGGGAGAAACACTTCTACAAGTACTTGATGGATTTACTGTTCCTGCAAAACCGACTGATAAACCACTAAGACTTCCAGTACAGGATGTTTATACAATTTCCGGTATTGGTGCAGTTGTTGTGGGTAAGGTTGAGACTGGTGTTCTTAAACCTGGTATGAAAGTAGTTTCAATGCCATCCGGTAAGACTGGTGAAATCAAGAGTATCGAGATGCATCACACACAGATGACTGAAGCACTTCCTGGCGATAATGTCGGTGTAAGTATCAAAGGTCTTGGTAAGAACGATGTCAAAAGAGGAGATGTTCTTGGTGAAACAAGTAACCCTCCTACAATGGTTGAAGAATTTACTGCACAGATTGTTGTTCTACAGCATCCAAGTGTGATTACAAAAGGATACACTCCTGTGTTCCATGCAAGTACAGCACACATCGCATGTAAGATTACTGAAATCGTTAAAAAGATTAATCCTGCAACTGGTGAAGTTGTTGAAGAAAATCCAGATTTCATTAAAGCTGGAGATGCTGCGATAATCAAATGCGTACCAACAAAACCAATGTCTATTGAGAAAAATAGTGAATTGCCTCAGATGGCAAGATTTGCTATAAGAGATATGGGTCAGACAATCGCTGCTGGTCTTTGTATGGATCTAGTTAAAAGGAAGGAATAATTTCCTTTTTTACTTTTTTTATTTTTTTAATAAATTCAAGATTATAAAATATGTGAGGGTGATGTGAGTCATCTTCTAAAAATAGGTGTAATGATATATGCAAAAAGCAAGGATAGCTCTTTCAAGTATAGATATAAATAAGCTTAATACGCTGGCCGTAGAGATAAAAGACATATCTGATAAATTTGGCGCTAGCGTACGCGGTCCAATTCCTCTTCCTACAAAAAGGCTTAAGGTCACTACAAGAAAGTCTCCATGTGCTGATGGTACTGAGACTTATGAAAAGTGGGAAATGCGTGTTCATAAAAGACTGATTGATATTGGTGTGAATGAACGAGCATTGAGACGAATCATGAGAATTCCTATTCCTGATGGAGTTCATATTGAGATTGAACTTAAGGATTAAACTCTGTATTTATTTTTACTCTATATTTTTTTTGTCGAGGTCGCCTAGCTCGGCCATGGCGGAAGCCTGGAAAGCTTCTGAGCTTCGGCTCACGTGTGTTCAAAATGAGGGGACTCCCTCAAGGCGCAGTTGACGTTCACGCTTTCAGCGCGAAGTCAATTTTTATTATCAGCATTACACTGCGCTATTGGGTCTCTTTGTGAAATTCACATCCTCGACGCTTTTTTTCTATTTTTGGTTATATTTATAAAATTATAAGTTATTATAATTTATCTCTTGTGATTTAAATGAGCTCTCAAATTTCAGATGTATTGAAAGAATATGATAAACAATTTCGTAGTTCTGATAATATTGATTTAATTAATTCTGAGCCATTTGAATGTAAAGTTGATGGTGGCGTTAATATTGTTATATCTCCTATTACTTCTCAAATGTATTCTTTATGTCTTGATTTTGATTGTTTTGATATTCATACTGCTACAGATAGAGATAAAACAAAGTTGTTAGGTTGTATTTTTTATGATGGTTATAATCTTGATGATTCTGTTAATCTTAAGAATCCAGTTTATGTTGGTTCAAGAGATGAGATTTTTTTGAGTAGTCCTAAGGATTATTTAAAGAAGTTTGATGATTTTTTAGATTCTGTTGATTATGGTATTAGCCAAGTGCTTCCTTATAGTTATGAGTTTATTGTGGTTGATAATGATGATTTTAACTTTGAATATAAATCATTATTGAATATTAAATATAATCCTAGTGATGGTTTAACCGGAGTGCAGGTTAAAATGGTTTTGATGGATGATTTTTCTGTTCTTTTGGATACAAGTAAAGATATTGACATAATTCTTGAGGGTAATTAGTTCTATGTTTTTTGTATTGTTGTAAGTGATTATATATTAATATTATCGTCACAAATAAAGGTATGGTCTGTTTTAAAAAATATGAATTTTTACCTCATACGGCTGATGCTAAGTTTACTGCTTACGGAAAAACTCGTGAGGATGCATTTTCTAATGCTGCGCTTGCTATGTTTTCTGTAATGGTTGAACCTGAAACAGTTAAACCCGTGGTTAAGAAATCGTTGAAGATTGAGGCTGAAGATATTGAATCATTGCTTTATGACTGGCTTGAAAATCTTTTGGTCCTGCTTGACTCTGAGAATTTTATACTGTCCTTTGTGGATAAGATTGTTATTGTTGAAATTGATGATGGTTATAGTCTTGATGCCGAGTTTACAGGGGATACCATATCTGATGATTATGACCTTTTAGGTTTTGTCAAGGCTGTCACCTATAATGATATGGAGATAAAAGAGAAAGATGGTGTGTGGCAGATTACTGTTGTTGTAGACCGATGATTTTTAATCTATTTAAAATTAAGATACAAATTTAGTTATTATAATTGGTAGTGTGTGAGTGATTCTTATGGTTGATGTAAAAAAGATTGATGATGTCATTTGGGAAATTCCTAAATCTGGTAAGATGAATGTTTCTGCAAGAGTCTATGCATCGGATGCGCTCATGAAGAACATGAAACTTGACAAGACGCTTTCACAGGTGTCTAATGTTGCCTGTCTTCCCGGTATTGTCAAGCATTCTTATGCCATGCCAGATGCGCATCAGGGATATGGTTTCTCTATCGGTGGCGTTGCTGCATTTTCTGTTGAAGAGGGTGTAATCAGTCCGGGCGGTGTCGGTTATGATATCAATTGCGGTGTACGTCTTATAAGGACTGATCTCAAGAAAGAGGATTTTGATAAGAGGAAAGTCAATCTTTTGAATGAGATTGTCAATAATGTGCCTGCCGGTCTCGGTAAGAATGCAAAGCTCAAGTTTTCAAGGGATGAACTTTCAGAAATTATGTCCAAAGGTGTCAGGTGGGCGATCGATAATGGTTTCGGGTGGAAAGGCGATGAGAAACGTCTCGAAGAGAACGGATGCATGAAAAGTGCTGATATAAATTATGTCTCTGATAATGCTTTCAAGCGTGGGATGCCACAGATCGGCAGTCTCGGTTCGGGTAATCATTTCCTTGAGATTCAGGCGGTTGATGAGATTTTTGATGCTGATACTGCTAAAGTCTATGGGTTTACTGAACCCGGGCAGGTGGTTATCATGGTGCATTCCGGGTCTCGTGGTCTAGGACATCAGGTGGCATCTGATTATCTGCGTAGTATGGAAAAGAAGTATGGTATAGCCGGGCTTCCTGACAGGGAACTTATAAATGCGCCATTCTCAAGTGATATGGGGCAGGAATATTATAGTGCTATGAGTGCGGCCGCTAATTATGCGTGGGTCAACAGGCAGATGATGGCGCACTGGATCCGTGAAAGTTTTGCTAAAGTTTTCGGGAGTGATGCTCAGGATTTGGGTATGGAGATTGTCTATGATGTTGCGCATAACATTGCAAAGCGCGAGACACACACTGTTGACGGTAAAAAGATGGATGTGGTAGTCCACAGAAAAGGTGCGACACGGTCATTTGCGCCGGGACGAATCGAGGTTCCTGAGAAATATAGGGCTGTAGGTCAACCGGTACTTCTTCCGGGGTCGATGGGTACGTCATCTTATGTCTTGGCCGGTACTGAAAAGGCAATGGAGACCACTTTCGGGTCAACTGCGCACGGGGCAGGGCGTGTGATGAGCAGGTTTGCGGCCGTCAAGAAATTCCGTGGCGAGACTGTTAAGAAAGAGCTTGAGGCAAAAGGTATAGCTGTCCGGTCTGCCAGTTGGCGTGGATTATGTGAGGAAGCGCCACAGGTCTACAAGGATGTTGACGAGGTTGTGCGCGTGAGTGACGCGGCCGGTATCGGTAAGCTTGTGGCAAAGGTTAGGCCTATGGGTGTGCTGAAAGGTTAGTGGGTTTTTTGTGGTTTTTATAATTTTTTTCTAGATTTGTATCTGTAGTTTTATTAAATATTGGATTAATAATTTTGTTTTATTATCGATTTGTGGTGATTAATGATAATATTTATAAATAATTAAGATATAATGTATTGTATTATAGGAATTATGTATTATAATTAATATTTATTAAAAAAGATGGTGTTTTGAGATGGATAAGAAAATAATTATATCTGATGGTACTGAAGATAATATTGCTTCTTTAATGAGATCTAGTGAAATAACTATTATTGGGGATGTTAAAGATTATTTAGGTAGTTATATTGTGAATTGTAAAATGAAAGTTAAAGGTAATGGTAGAGATAATATTGGTTATATGATGTCATATAGTGATATAATCGTTGAGGGGGATGCTAGAAACAATGTTGGTAGTTTTATGGATGGCGGTAATATAATTATTGAAGGTAATGCTGGAAATAACAAAACTAATTTATACACAATACCAATAGACGGTGAAGAGTTTACAGGTAATATAGCAGCTATAAGGAGTGTACTTTTAAATTCTG
>DAOVHT010000083.1 GCA_030671745.1 Candidatus Nanohaloarchaea archaeon | reverse complement strand
TCTTTACTGGACCGACAATGATCTTGCAGGTTATGTATTCTCTTTTGATAACGGAACCGGTACATTTTCAAATGACAGTTATGTAGCTATGACTGGAACTGGCAACTGGTCAAATGTGAGCAAGTGGGTCAATTCGACTGTCGGGTCTACAATCAGGTGGCAGGTATATGCGAATGATTCGGTAGGGAACATGAATGCATCGTTGATCTATAGTTTTCAGACAGTAATCTATGATAGTACTTTGATTAATCCAGTATTGACAGAGAATAGCAATCCTAATGTTGGTGATGTTGTCAATCTGAGTGCAGAATTGCTCAATTCGACAGAAGATGCTATAGAAGGGCAGAATGTTTCTTTCTATTATAATGGTACATATATAGGGTCAGATATCACAAACAGTTCCGGTTGGGCAGTCCTTGAATGGGACACTATAGGTGTTACCGAGTCTGGCGTGTTTTTCATAAATGTGACATATCCTGGGAACAGTACAATCTATACAGATGGAAGCTTTAATGACACTCTTGAGATCACGATGACTTACAGGTATATGAGTGTCCATGAAACTGACAATGTGACGGATGCAAAATGGTCATTGATGGGAATTCCACTGGATTTCAATTATTATTGCTATGCGGGTATGGGTGGATGTGACAATGCTTATGCGTCAGATGTTGACGGGAGCGAATCAAACTTTACAATTGATAATAAAGGGGACAGTGTTGATGTTGTGGCTTATGTGAGCTCTGATTTTGATGCATCTACATTTATGGTCTGTTCCAGTTTTGATTCTGATGGTGACGGTGATGACGGCTCATGCATCGATACGGCAACAGGTGGGGACAACGGTGCAGACAATATGCAGATATACATCAATGTAAGCGGTGCGTGGGCGTGGCACAGCATCGCAAATTCAAACCGTGACGGTGCGGCCTATGCACTTGCCGTTGATTGCGATGTGCCGGCGAGCATCAATGCGAGCGGCATTGACTTTAAGGTGCGAGCGCCTTATGGGACTGTGTCAAGTTATGGGACGACAATACAGTTCGTAACTTATGAGGATATATGTGATGATGGAGATGAAGGACTTTATTTTGTCCCATAGAGGTGAAACTTATGAAAATCAGATCATTACTTTTTGTTGTTTTTGCAATCATCTATTCGTTGTCATCTACCGTCTCAAGCATTGGCGTGTCTCCAGCAGCCATTGATGTGGGCATGATTGATCCTGATGGTGGATATGATGCCAAATTCTATTTTTTTAATACTGAAAAAAATACATATGATATAGATCTTAAGATTACATCGCGGGCTGAGTATCTTCGTGATTGTGTCATGTTTTCACCAAAAAGTTTTGAATCATTACCTGATAGCAGGCAAGAGGTGAATGTGCATATTGATTCGTCTGCATGTGATCTTGATCCAGGGGTCCATACCCTTTTGATAATGCCGCAGATTGTATATGATAATACAGTGTCTGTAAATACTGTCTCTGTATCTACGATAAGCGTTAAATTTTCTATGCCTGGAGAGGTAAGACCATCGCTTGTTCTTGAAAAGTTTGAGATTGATGAAACATTAAAAAAAGAAGGAGTTATGCAGTTTTTCATGGTCTTGAACAATACGGGCAATGTACGGGTGGGTGCAGTACCATTTGTTGAGATCAGAAAGTATGGTGTCGTGATTGATGTTGCAAGAGGTGGTACAGAGATACTTATGGATTCGGGTGCTGTCAAGGAAATAAAGGTGTCTTATAGGAGTGAATTCCAAGCAGGGACGTATGAGACCGTTGCTTATGTCAGATATTTTGATGGCAATCTTACTAATGATATGACGAATGAGTTCAGCGTCGAGAAGTGGATCCAGGTTGAAGAACAGAATACTGAATCTGCGGGGGGGGGTCTGTCAACATTTCCGACAGATATGATAGATATAGGGACTGAAGACGATGTATATGTACCTGGGGGGATTGAGCAGGTAATCTCTACAATCCATGACTCAAATGAGGCATCTTTACAGGGCAACATATCCATACGTAGCCTTAATGCAAAGATACAATCGGGGTATCTTTCGATATTTATGGAACTTGAAAATCATGAAGATTTTGAGACTGACTATTCCACTGAATTTTTTGTTACAGACCGTAGCGGAACAGACAATAAGACAATCATTGAAAGTGGGACATTGCATGCGCTTGAAGTAAAAGTTATCCGAAAATCTGTATTTTTGGGCGCCGATAAGGATTACAAGGTATATACAACATTAGAGTATGGGGGCGGGACACAGTCTAAAACAATCCAGAAAGAGATTGATGCAGAAATGATAGGGGCGCCCACAGCACTGATAATCGGTAACCAAAGCAAGAGTTCAATATATATTCTTCTTTTACTCATATTGATAATGTATGGCATATACAGGATTAAAGTCAATAGATCTGCAAAAGCACATGGCGCATTAAAATCAGTATCATATAAATATTGTGCGATCGAATCAGATATGAGTTTACTTGAATCAAAGATTAAAAACATTAAAAATAAATTGAAGGGCAGTGTGTAAAGTATGTGTAGAGAGGATAAAGCAATAATTTAATATGGATGAACTGTATGGGATATGAACACCGTAGTAAAATAATCAAAAGTATTGGAGCAAGAACCGTTATAGTTATCATAGTTATTTTAGTATTGTCTTTTGTCATTTTCAGCGATTATATGTTTATTGCATCGCCTCTTGGGTATCTTATCAATGGCACCAGTGCGTCGGTCACAATACAGAGTGAGACAAATCATTTATTTTATGAAAATACAGGCGCTGATCAGTCAAAAGATTCTCTTTTTCAGATAGGGCCCATATATGATGATGGGAACTGGTACAGCTATAATGGTAGCTATGGAGGGGTGTATAGGGGGTATGAGCTGGGCATAAATTCTGATAATGAGACTATGCAGTTCTCCATAAAAAATATCGGGACTACAAAGCTTGATGTGGTGATTGCATCATCTGATTTTGATAACGGTATATTTGGCGATGGTAATTTTATAGATGTCAACAGGACGGATGGTAATTTCCAGATATACATATCAGGGGACGGATGGAGAAATGTTCCAGACAATGATGATAAGGATGACGATGATTCTAAAGATTTTGGTGAATTATGTATCATTGATGATCTTGATGTAGGGGAGATTGTAGATGGTTTTGATTTCAGGATACGGTCGCCGGAGGGTACCGATTCTGGAAATTATACTGCAAACATTGTTGTGTCTGTCTTTGACAGTGAAGTGTTTGATTCTTGTTCGGATGTGGGAGAATATGTTGGCATTTAAGGGTACGCAAGACAGGTGCTATAGAGGGGCATTTAAATCCGCTATTTGTATATTGATATATTTTATGATATTCAGCCCCCTCAGCTCCGCAATCAGCGTATCTCCTGCATATGTTGATGCGGGCGTATTGGAATCTGGGGAGGCATATGTGTACTCTTTTGAAATCATAAACCGGTTATCTTCGTCTGTTCCGGTAAATATTGATTTTGAACTGACACAATCGTCAAAATATCTGGAGAACAATACAATGTTTTTTCCATCAAGCCTTGTCGTAAACCCAGATGAATCCAACATCCATTTCAGTGTCCTTATCGTGGGCACAGAAAATATTACAGAGGGGGATCATCTGCTGTTATTTCGACCTATCCCGACACCGATCTTGCAAGCAGAAATAAACGCAAGCTATGATATGAATGTCGCATCGTACATCCTTCAGACAACTGTGGCGGGGATTAATTTTACGATATCTCCGGCGGATGAGGTGATTGTGCCGACATATAGTACTGGGGGGACTAGCAGGTCTTCAGTTGTTACATTAATATCTGAGCCGATGTCTACGGTTGAGATTGTAGATGAGACAAAAAATATAATGATTACAAATCCTTGGTTCTTTAGGGTGGCACAGGAGAATGAGACACTTTATATAAAAATCAAGAATATGGGGCTATTTAATTTCACAGATCTTGCACTTACGATTGCTGCAACACCTGAACTTGATGTTGATTATGATTCGCGCATAAGTTCGCTCTTATCTGGCGAAGAGAAGACTGTTGAGATCAACATGTCTGGTTTTTCAAACACATATCATCTTTTAAGCATAATCGTGTCTGACGGGGCGGATGAATGGGAAAAGAATGTTATTGTGTATGTTCCTGAAGAGCCAAGAGAATCAATGTCTCGTGACTGTATTATTTTCGAGCCAAAAAATGTAACTGTCAGGGGCAGTTCTGAGTCACAGATTAATTTAAGCATTTTGAATGCATGTGATTTTTCAATACATAACCTTAATGTTGTTGTGGCCGGTCTGAATCATATTGGACACATGGGCACGATTGAGCCTAATAAAAGATATATTTTCGATTATAAACATGTAGAACGAATTATAAAACATTTTACAGATTATACAGTTGTATTGCAATTTCATATGGAAAAAGCATATGATATGATTCACAAAGATCGTATACTTGTTTATTCGTTGGAAGCGCAAAGATTGAAAGAATCTGAAGTTGATGTTGTTTCAAAGGATTTTATTACTTTAACTCAAAAACTTATTGGACCAAGGCTCCATAAAGAATTTGTTTTTCTTTATGGAAATTATGAAACATTTG
>DAOVHT010000039.1 GCA_030671745.1 Candidatus Nanohaloarchaea archaeon | reverse complement strand
GGAAGCAATATCATAGATATTATCTGTACCTGCGCCTTTCTTCGAATAAAATTTGATTTCATAAAAACTACATCCATACATATAATTAATTTAATCATTAAAATTAATTTTTATCAGTTATTTATAATTCGTTAAAGTAGGATATATAGTTTTAAAATAAATCAAGAAAAAAGGACGAAAAACAAAAAAATAATATAAAAAAAAGATATTTAAAAAAAAATTAGAAAAAATTAAAAGAGATTAACAGAATGCATCTGTAGAAGATGCCCTATTGCAACCATATGCTAAAACATAACCATTACCTAAAATAATTTCAAAGGTTGTTGTTTCACCAACTGCAGGAAGACCCATGTAACCATGTTCAATCATTAAATCACATGTAGATTTAACTTCTAAACTACTACCCGTACAATCACCACCGATAGAATCAGGTGTAATCATCTCACCATCAACTTTCACATTGATATCACCTTCGACAATCTTACCGACCGCAAGAGATCCAACATTTTTAATCATAAATGTAAGATTTCCACTTCCATTTTGTACCTGTAATATCTGCAGATTTGTCCGCATCTTATCAGACTGTGCACTCACCTGTTCCCCGATAGCTTCAGTCTGCTTAGCACTCATATCCATTATGAACTCATATGCAAGACCAGCCGCAGCTACAGTCATCATAAGTAAAAGTACTATCGCAATGACAGGAGTAATTCCTTTTCTATTTACATTTTTATCAGACATAATTATCACTTTTTCTTTACACTCAATATTTTATAGATCCTCAAAAGTATCATAGCATTAAAATACATTGCACCGACTACAAGCAGAAGAAGCATATTAGTTATACTCACTGCCAAATAATCAGAATCAAGCATACCACCACCCAAAATCAAAAAGGCAGATACTGTCATCAACATAATACAGACAATCAAAAAGTTTTCAAGCATTTCAGGTCCAAGTTTCATAAATTAAACACCGCCATATGGATTCTTCTGTTGAGGCACAGCTTGTTGCTGTGTCGAAAATGGAGACGCATTTTGCATATGCTGACCACCTGCAGATGATGCAGAACCTGTACGTTTAAGTCTTTTATCAATTGTAGACAGATTCTCAGCAATGGATTCATTACTCCTTAACAATTTATCATTAGCATCAGTTATACTTTTAACAAGAGGCACAACCATACCACGAAGTGCAGATACGGCCTCAGACTCATCAACATCTTCTTTGCCTGCTTCCTCGACAATATCAATAAAACTGGTTAATTTTCCCTGAAGAGAATCAATCTTGCCTATAAGTGTTGCAAGATCCCCACGAAGTGAAGTATTGGCCTTTACCATCTCATCAACAATTCTCTGATTAAGCTCGACCATATCAAGTATCTTATCCATCATCCTCTCCATATTAGTAAAGGATTTAGACGATTCCATACTAGTTATTCTTTTCTCCAGCCGTCTGAGAGGAGTTAAAGGTACTACTTCATAATCCTCATCATCAGAAATTTGTTCATAATCATCTTTTTTAACCATTCTTTCACCAGCAATATTATTTTAACATACAGATTGACAATAAAACATTCACATTTATGACACTGTCTATTTTAAATATTGGTCCAACTGGGTATATATAGATAATGGTTGTTAGATACCCAAATAAAAGAAATACAAGAAATTAAACTCATTAAAAAAATAACTAAAAAAATGAAAAATAAAAAAGAGAAAATAAAATTCCCTTACATCATAGGAGGCATTCCACCGCCGCCCATAGGAGGCATACCTTCAGGCATACCGCCACCATTAAGCTTTGATGCAGAGATCACGTCATCAATCCGAAGTATCATCTCAGCAGCTTCTGATGCAGATTTTATTGCTTGTGTCTTTATCTTGACAGGTTCAACAACGCCTTGTTTAAGCATATCCTGTGTATTATTTGTAAATACATCAATCCCTGCCCAAAGATTACCTTTATCATGTGCAGAACGAAGCTCAACAAGTATATTGATCGGATCAATTCCAGCATTCTCTGCAAGAGTCTTAGGTATTATCTCAACCGCATTAGCAAATGCTGTTATAGCCAACTGTTCACGACCGCCGACAGATTCACAATATTTCCTTAACTCTTTTGCAAGTTCAGCTTCAGGAGAACCACCGCCTCCAACAATCTTGCCGACTTCAATTGATGCAGACACACCACCAAGAGCATCCTTCATAGCTCTTTCAATCTCATCAACAACATGGTCAGTACCACCACGGACAAGTATCGATACTGATTTAGGATCCTTGCATTTCCGTACGAAGATCATCTCGCTTCCAGAAATCTTTTTCTCTTCAACGATACCAGACCGACCAAGATCAGTTTCAGTCATCTCATCAAGATTTGAGATGATACTACCGCCTGTAGCTTTTGAAAGTGCATCCATATCAGATTTCTTGACTCTTCGCATCACCATTATCCCAGACTTTGCAAGATAATGCTGTGCCATATCATCAACACCTTTCTGGCAGAAGACAACATTTGTCTTTGAAGCGATTATCTTTTCAACCATCTCTTTAAGCATCTTCTCTTCCTGTTCTAAAAATGCATTCATCTGAGACGGGTCAGTAATCCTGATCTGAGCATCACTCTCAAGCTCTTTTACTTCAATCGCACTGTTGATAAGCGCAATCTTTGCATTTTCAATCTTTTTTGGCATACCAGAATGAACCACTTCTTTGTCAATTATAAGACCGCTGATAAGGGTTGTATCATCTGTGGACCCGCCTGATTTCTTCTCAAGCTTAATCTGGTCAAGGTCAACGACAGTCTTGCCATCTTCTTCAACTGCAACCTGAATTATAGATTCAACTGCAATCTTTGCCAAGAATCCTTTTGCAGATTCACTGGATTTACCAGTCATTGAAGTAAGTGCAATCTTTGTAAGAAGATCCTTATCTTTTATACTGACATCAATAGCGATCTTATCAAGAACTTCAAGACTCTTCTCTTTTGCAAGCCTGTAACCCTGCGCAATGCTTGTTGGATGTATCTTCTGCTCCAATAGACCTTCAGCCTGCTTAAGTAGCTCGCCCGTAAGGATTGCAGCAGTAGTAGTACCATCACCTACTTCTTCATCTTGCGCCTTTGCAACCTCAACAACCATCTTTGCAGCAGGATGCATAATCTCCATCTCTTCAAGGATAGTCACACCATCATTTGTGATAACTACCTCACCAAGAGAGTCAGTAAGCATCTTGTCCATACCTTTAGGACCAAGTGTTGTCCTCACAGCATCAGCCACGACTTTAGCAGCTGCAATGTTAGCCAGTTGCGCATTCCTTCCGCTTTCTCTAAAAGTACCTTCAGGCACAACAATTATAGGCTGTCCACCAATCTGTCCATTCATATTTTTCATTCTCCCTGTTTTTTAAGAAACTGTATAATATAATATTGTAAGAAGTATTGATTCATGCGAAAGCAACTTTTATAAGCTTTATGATTATGTGCGTATACGAAACATTAAGAATATACATTAAAGTCCCTCAATACGAGAAATCAAATCATCAAAAACCATTTTAATCTCTTTCGCATCCTTACTTTCACAGACAACACGAACAATAGGAGACGTTCCAGAAGATCGAACAAAACAGACAACACCGGACACTTCAAACTTGACTCCATCATCATCAGAGATTATAGAATTATCATCATCAGATATAACCATTTCCTTTATCTTGACCATCTTGTTTTTTGTAGTAATCATATCCAAAAACGTTATTTTTTTCTTAAATGTATGATATTTTGGAAAACCAGTTCTCATAGATACAAGTTCTTTAGCTTTTGCCGCAAGCACAAGCGCACAAAATGTACCACTGTTATACCAACAAAATTCTGGAAACGCATAATGGCCATTAGGTTCACCACAAAAATCAGCACCGACTTCTATCGCTTTCTTAGACACGAATATATCACCCACAGGAGTAAATATTACTTCGGCTCCTGTCACATCCTCAAGAATCTTTGAAGTATCAAGAGACGCCACTATCTTTTTGGCAGACGCTATCTTTGCAAAGATACAGAATAGATCATCACCAGAAATCCAATCACCTAATGAATCATACGCAAATATCCTATCTGCATCAGGATCATGACCAACAATTAAATCTGCTTTATTCTTTTTCAATATCCGTACAAGATTCTTTCTATTAGTATCCTTAGGTTCTGGAGCTATTGAAAATGAAGGAAAAGTATTACAGTTTACACGAATAACTTTTGCGCCCAACCTTTCAAGAATGATTGGTGTCGTTACAGAGGCTCCACCTTCACAACAATCAACAACCACAGTAGCATCAATCCTGTCTGAATATTTTTTGAATGCATAAATTGCCTTAGAGATATAAACCTCATCAAATTCTAAAGAGTTATCAGTATAAAAACCAATATCTTTATGCGTACATAACCTGAATTTTGAAGACATAAAAAGCTTTTTTATCTTTGCCATATCCGCATTTGAAAACCCATTACCTTTCGGATACATCAACTTAAAACCATTTCTTGTCCAGTTATGATGCGATGCAGTTATCATCACAGACAGATCAGCACCATAATGATTTCCTCCAAGAGCAACCTTATCCGTAGGACCAAGACCCACATCAATAACATCAACACCAGTACTAAGTATACCCGCAACAAGCGCACTCTTAAGTGATCGACTACACTGCCTTGTATCAAAACCGACAACAACCATCTTTTTAGCAAAAGTACCTATAGCCTTACCAAATTTTAGTGCAAACTCTTCATCAAGCTCAGATGGATATTCCCCCCGGACATCATATCTTGTAAACACTACTGGTTCTTTTCCCATTTAATTCACATCCAGTATTTTCTCAAGCTCAGAAATATTCCGTATAAAATGCGTAGGACTTCCTTCTTTTTTATCAGAGAGAAGAACTGTACAGGCACCCATACTCGATGGGATCTCAAGATCACGCACCCAAGAATCACCAACAAAAACCATATCACGAGATTCAAGACCATACTTTTCAGCAACAAGATCATAATATTTTACAGAAGGCTTAAGCTCACCAGCGATATCTGAACTGATAACATAATCAAAATATTGTTTCCAATCCCCAAAAATTTTGTTAAGTTTCATCTTAAGAGGTAAAATATACTCATCACTTGCAACAATTAAAACAAATTTATCTGTTTTTTTAAGCATACTGATTGTCTCAACAGTATTAGGTTTTAAAATAAGATTATCCACAACACTTTTCCAAAAAAGATCAACTGACGATTTTACTAACTTATCAATCTTACTTTTATCCACATCCAACTGGTTAAGTACCATATCAAGAACAAACTCTCTTTTTCTTCGATTGACATCTTGCGATTTGTCAGATTTCAATATAGTACATATATGACTACGCCAGACTGTTTTAAGCAAAACCTTATCCAGACCAGTCTCATGCGAGATATAAGAGAACATCAAATCATATGCTTTTTTTACATCAATATCATATAGAGTATGGTCCGCATCAAAAACAATAGCTTTAATCACCATAGTCATTTCCTCTTTTTCACAATATTTTCAAACTTAGAATAACAGATCATATTGGGATCGATATTTTTCATGACAACAGTATTAGGTCCGACTGTACACCCCGAACCGATAATCACCCCAGGCATTGTACTTACATGTATCCCTACACGCGTATTATGACCAATGATGACACCAAATGAATTCATATTTGTAGACACCTCAGAACCCTTAACTTCAGATGTTATCTCATCCCGATCAATACGCACATTACCAGTAATCATACCTGCCCCGATTCTACAATTTTCACCAATAATTGTATCTCCAAAAAAACCAGAATGGATATGGGTACCTTTCAGGATTATAGTTCTTGCAACCTCACAATTAGCACCAACAATAGACTTTGCTTCAATTACAGAATTACGGATGAGTGCATTATTCCCAACCACACAATTATCCCCAATATAGCAAGGCCCTTTTATCACAGCATTCTCAAAGACTTTCGTATTTTTACCGATATGGACAAGTCCTTCAATCTTTGCTGATTTATCAACCTTTGCTGATTTTGAGATATGTGATTTCATGCCAGAGAACATGATGTCAGAAACATTGAACAGATCCCAAGGATATTTCATTGTAGGCATTCCTTTATCAGTCATGACAATCCTTGTATCATTTTCGCCCATATAGAGCTTTAAAGCATCCTCAAATGCATATTGATGAACCTTTACACGCCGATAATACTCAAAAAAATCCTGTGGTAAAAAATAAATACCTACAAGCCGTATATCTGACGGTTCCTTACCCTTAACAGGTTTCTCTATAAGATTAACAACTTTATCTTTTACTTTTGTATCAAGAGCAACAATTCCATAATTCCACGGCATATTAGTCTTTTTCCCTAAAAGAACATTCCCTGCACCTGTTTTTTTAAATTTACGTTGCATAAGATCAAGTAATTCTAAAACCTCAAAACTGTTTGCATTAAGGACAAAAAAAGCATTATCAATATATTTTTCAGCCAATAAAACAGCATCACCCATACCTTTAGATTCTTTCTGAACAACATACTTTATATTGACCCCTAAAGACGAACCATCACCAAGTACAGTCTTAATATTTGATTTCGGACTCTGCACAATAATGATATCAGTTATACCAATTTGTTTAAGATTCTCAACAGTCCGTTCAATAATTGTTTTTCCAAAAATGGAAACCATGCATTTATGCATACCATCCGATAATGGTTTAAATCGTGAACATTCACCCGCTGCCAAAAGTACTGCCTGCATCCAATAACACCTATAAATTTATTTCATCTTCAACGATTTTTTTATATCGATCAGATAACTCATCCCTAATTTTCTCATTGACAGCTTCAGACGTAATCCGTATTATCGGTGCAGTATTTGAAGCTCTGACAAGAATCCACCCATCATCAAAATCGACACGGACACCATCAAGGATATTGACCTTATCTTTTTCATACCGCTCACTTAATTTTTTCTTTAATCTATCAATTACTTCAAACTTAATATCATCAGAACAATCAACAGAAACTCTCTTTTTTGGATAAAGAGGAAACTCAGAAACAATATCTGATAACTTCTTTTCACCCCTTGACAATATCTCCGCAATCTTCAAAGGAATGACAATAGTATCATCAAAAGGAAAGTATTCAGGCAATACAAAATGAAACGCATTCTCTTCACCAAGTGCAGCACCTGTCTCTTTTGCTTTCCGCATCATAAAAGTATGACCCACAGGTATCCTTAACACTTTAACTCCTAATTCACCAAGAGTCTTCTCCATTGCCATAGAGCACTCAACATTAACAACAATTGTACCTTTCTTTTCAGAAAAGATAGATTGTGCAACAACATAAGCGATCTGGTCAGAATTGAGTATCTGACCTTTATCATCGACAATGCCTGCCCGGTCCCCATCACCATCAAAACCCACACCGAACGCAGCTCCAGTCTCCAACACCTTGGCTTTTAACTTCTGGAGATTCTCCGCCTCAACATCAGAGCCCCTATCAGAAAATAAAGGATCCACATTATCAAAAATGACAGTCGCATCAATATTATCAACTGAATCAAAGACCTGCGGTGCAGAAAGGCAAGTGCTCCCGTTACCGCAATCAACAACAACTTTAACAGTTTTATTAATAGAGAACGCTTCAGATAAGTATCGCACATAATCCGCTTTCATATCAACTGATGAAACCTCCCCCACAGAATCAGGACGGACAAAATCACCAGAAGCCACAATCTCACCAAGCTCGCGATTTACATCTTCAAAGAAACCGATACAATCCTTATCATAGAACTTGATACCGTTCCATTCAGAAGGATTATGTGACGCCGTAATGAATGCAGTGACATCTTTCTTGAGTTTCCACCCGGAAAAAAGAGCTACACCAAATGATGTGATACCACAATTGACCACATCAAGACCACCACGAGTAGCACCACGAATGAACGCCTCAAGAAGTACAGGACTGGACGACCTTATATCAGCCCCGACAAGTATATCACGACCCATATCCTTTGATTTCATCAGGGTAGCAAGCGCAAGACCAATATTCTCCATAACTTCCTCAGTCAGACCAGCACCATATACACCACGGACATCATAGGCCCGAAAAATCGACATATCCACATTATCACCAAAGTAAACAATATAACAAATTATTCAACAGTTACATAAATAGTTTATACATTTTTATTTCACAGTCACACTCTTTGCAAGATTCCTTGGACGATCAGGATTGCACCCACGAAGAATTGCAAGATAATACGACAGCACCTGTATAGGTATTATATCACATATCGGCGACGCATGACCCACATCAGGCACCTTGATGAAATCATCAAAGATTTCATTATCCTTATCAGACACACCAATTATGTACGCACCACGAGACTTGATTTCCATCGCATTGCTCAATATCTCTTTTTTAGTCTCATCATTTGGTGCAAAGACAATGCACGGCGTACCTTTCTCGATAAGTGCGATAGGACCATGCTTGAGACTGCCACCTGCAAACCCTTCAGCATGGATGTATGACACTTCTTTTATCTTAAGTGCCGCCTCAAGAGCAGTCGGATAACTCTGACCACGACCGATCACATACAGATGTTCCTTATCTTTAAGATATGCCGCAACCCCAATAGTATCATTGAGCACTTTAGGATCGATAAGTTCACCTACATGGTTGGCGACACATTTCAGAAGTGCTTTCCCCTCACCAAGCTTACCCACAGAAGCATAAGCCAATAATGTAAGTATTGATAATTGAGAAGTATAACTTTTAGTTGAAAGCACACAGATCTCAGGACCAGCATTCATAAGAAGCGAATGATCAGAGTTTCTCATAAGAGACGAACCCATGACATTGACAATAGACAATATCTTGACCCCCTTCTTTTTCGCAACTTTGACAGCATCAAGAACGTCAGCAGTCTCTCCAGACTGCGAGATAGTGATCATGAGCGTCTGTGGCGTCAAGAAATGCTCATAATTAGGAAACTCAGACGAATCAACAACATTGATATGTTTTTTTGCAATCCGAGAGAATGTATATGATGCCGAGAGCGCCGCATGGTAAGACGACCCGGAAGCGATAAAGAATGTCCCGTAAGACTCATTTATTGCATCAGCAATATCCTGGATGACCTTATCATCCTGATGTATCGCCTTGTTTATCGTCTCTTTCTGCTCAGATATCTCTTTAAGCATGTAATGCTTGAACTCACCTTTCTTTGCCTGCTCGATATCCCAGTCAATGACCTGCAGTTTTCTTTGGATAACATCGCCAGTGACAGAACAGATTATTTTCATGTCACCATTAAACACGGCCATCTCTTGATTCTCTAAAAATATGACATTTTTTGTATGCTCGATAAAAGCAGGCACATCACTTGCAATGAAATATTCACCGGAATCAGCACCTATTCCGATAACAATCGGTGAATCCTTGCGC